>CAZDAF010000200.1:0-7025 GCA_964503115.1 uncultured bacterium | reverse complement strand
GCCGGCAAAATGAGGTTATAATGGCAGACATGTCCGCAGGCCAGGACTAATTCTCGGATCGACTAAATGGAAAAGAGGCTATTCAAATGAACGCTTTGCTTTTGACGGTACTTTCCATCGCCGCTTTTTTGGCGGCTTATGCTTTTTATTCGAGGTTTATATCGCAGAGGATACTTTCAATAGATCCGTCGATAAAGACGCCGGCGTATACCCGTACGGACGGTATAGATTTCGTTCCGACGAGCCCTTCGATACTTTTCGGGCATCATTTTGCGTCGATAGCGGGTCTCGGGCCGATAGTCGGCCCGGCCATAGGCGTGATATACGGCTGGCTGCCGGCGCTGTTGTGGGTGGTGTTCGGGACGATATTCTTCGGAGCGGTACACGACATGAGTGTTTTGGTGGTGTCGCTGCGTCATCAGGGCCGCACGATAGGCGATCTCACCGAAGACCTCGTAGGGAAACGAGCAAAAGTTCTTTTTCTTTTCTTGATATTCTTCCTTCTGGCCCTGGCGATGGGAGTGTTCGCGCTGGTGATATCGAAGTTGTTCGCGGAAGTCAGGCAGGAAGCGGTGATTCCGGTCTTCTCCCTGATGGTCATCGCAATGCTAGTCGGCATCTCGGTATACAGGTGGAAGGTTCCCATCCTGCCGGCGACGATTGTGGGCGTGGCGGCCATGCTGGCGGTCATTTGGGTAGGAGTAAAATATCCGGTCACATCGGTGACCGCGCCGCAATGGACGTACATACTGTTGGTTTATGCGCTGGTGGCGAGCGTTCTGCCGGTCTGGCTGCTGCTTCAACCGCGAGATTACCTCAACAGCTTCAAACTGTACATCGGCGTAACGCTGCTGCTTGTCGGCGTGGTGGTGTTGCACCCGGAAATGAAAGCGCCCGCCTTGCACACCGCGAAAAACTCGCCGTCGCTGTTTCCGTTTCTCTTCATAATGGTGGCCTGCGGCGCCATAAGCGGATTCCATAACCTCGTCAGCAGCGGCACCACCGCAAGGCAGATAGACAACGAGGGCCATGTACGAGTCATAGGCTATGGCGGTATGCTTGCGGAGGGACTTCTGGCGGTGTTGGTAATAATTGCATGCACCGCCGCAGTCGTGTCGAGAGAAACATGGCTGGCGAACTATGCCGATTTCGAGGCTGCGCAGGGACTGCCCGCCAAGCTCAACGCTTTCATAAGCGGTGCGGGAATGCTGCTGGGAAGCTACGGCATCGAGCGAAAATTCGCCGAAACTTTTGTCAGCGTCGTAGTGGTGGCATTCGCGATGACCACTCTGGACACCGGCACTCGGCTGTTACGGTTCAATTTCGAGGAGATGGCCAAAACCTTTAGGTTAAAACCTCTGGCCAACCGATACGCCGCAAGCATCCTCGCCGTTTTGGCTATCGGATATTTCGCCCTCATGAAGGTTCACACAACCGTAATCGAAGATGGCAGGGTCGTCACCATAACCAAGCCGGCGGGAATGATACTCTGGCAGTTGTTCGGTACCACAAACCAATTACTGGCGGCAATGGGGCTTTTGGTTGCAAGCGTGTACCTTTATAAAAAGGGCAAGCCGGTTATTTATACACTTATCCCGATGGTGTTTATGCTCGCCGTTACCGCCGCGGCGATGACAATCAAGTTGATAAAATTCCTGGACGCCGAAATTATCAACTGGCCACTGCTAATCACCAGCGTACTCATACTTATAATAACTGCATGGATGGTGATCGAGGCCGGATTAAACCTGGCAAAACGGCGCGTTGAGGGCGGTTCATAAATACCCATGCGATCTTTAGGGCGTTACCCTATCCGACTTGACATCCCCTCGCCGGTGGCGGTATTTTCGCATCAGGCGATGTGGTAAACGGGGATTTCCCCGGAAAAGAGGTTTGAAGGATGAAATACAGGTTTTGGATTATTGCAATATTGATATTGTCGGTTGGCGTTTTTATTTACTCGACTGTTCGTTCTGTGGATGCAGTGGACTGTGAGGCGGTGGTATCGACCCGGTTCGGGCCGCTAAAGGGGAGATGCTCGAAAGTGGCCGATGTTTGCGTATGGCGCGATATAACCTATGCCGCACCGCCGGTCGGCGAACTGAGGTTCAAGCCGCCGGTGGATCCCGAACCGTGGGAAGAGGTCTACTGGGCAAGGAAATACGGCCCGCCGTGCTGCCAGAAAGTTTCCCGGCTGGAACTTAATCCGTTCAAAACCGGGCTGTTTGTCGGCTATGAAGAATGCCTTACGCTGAACGTATGGCGGCCTCGCAAGCAAGACAAATTTCCCGTCATGGTATGGATACACGGCGGTACTCTTTTGACCGGCTCCGGCTCGTTACCGACATACCGGGGAGATTGGCTGGCAGATAAACACAACGTGGTGTTGGTCACCATAAACTACCGGCTCGGCCCTCTGGGATTTCTGTCTCACCGCGACCTCGCGGCTGAAGACCCGAACGGCAGTTCCGGCAATTACGGCCTGCTCGACCAGATAAAAGCGCTCGAATGGGTAAAGAATAATATCGCCGCTTTCGGAGGCGACCCGGAGAATGTGACCATATTCGGCGAAAGCGCCGGCGGTCGGAGCGTGTGCGCGCTCCTGGCTTCGCCGCTTGCAAAAGGACTGTTTCATAGAGCCATTATGGAAAGCGGCGGTTGCGACAATATCGTGACTCTTGAAGAAGGTTTCGATTACGGCGACAAGCTCGTAAAGGACCTCGATTGTGAGGAAGGAGAAGAGATCGAGTGCCTGCGCGAGAAGTCGGCGCAAGCCATTTTCCGCGAGATACCATGGGACGAAACGGGCGAAACCAGTCCCTTCAAATTCCACCTCGACGGGTATGCGCTGACCGATCAACCGATGGATGCCTTCAAAAAAGGTACTTACAACCGCGTTCCGTTTTTAGCAGGGTCAAACCGCGATGAATTAAGGCTGATGCGATATTTCTCCTGGAGATCGAGACGCTGGAACTCGGATCAGGTGAAAGAAGGACTTCGGGAACTGTATGGCGAGGATGCCGTCAATAAAGTATTGGAACTTTACCCGATCGGGAATTACGAAAAGCCGGCCGACGCGCTATTCGCAACGGTAGGCGATTCGAGGTTTGGTTGTAGCGCATTCCGAATCGCCGAAGTCATGTCCGCATCTAACAGTGACATCTACCTCTACCGCTTCGATTATGACAACACGCGGTTTTCCAAACTCGGCGCGTTCCACGGACTAGAGGTACCTTTCATCTTCGGAACCTTCAACCAGCGTCCGTTTAAGTTGATTTTCAAGAAAGAACAAATTGTCGGAGCCAGGCCACTCTCCGATGCAATGGGAAAATATTGGACGAAATTCGCCTCGACGGGCGATCCGAACACGGAAGGGGCGCCCCAATGGCCGAAATACGACACGCAATCAAGGCAATTCATTGTGCTGGACTCCGAAATCCGCATTGAATCGTTCGAGCGTGGATGCAAGTGCGATTTCTGGAAAGAATATTACGAGAAAAAACAGTAGAGGTTCATACGGGCCTTAAATGCTTGTGCATTGTGCCTCAGGCAACTATCTTGCCATTACTTTACTTTGGTTAAGGCTATCTATAATACCCTTGGGGATATTTTCAATCCAAATCTACGGGCGTTTTGCAGTTGCGGCATCTTTTAGCGCCGCGGAACAGCGGGAATGAGCATTCGGGGCACAGGTATCGCTTTTCTTCCTCTTCGACCCATCGCTCGGTACCCCATTCTCGCCACTGAGGAATGGCGCGCATAATCACCTTTTTACCCACCGGCAACGGGAATTTCTCGATATGCTCGCATGGCCAGTCGTCGCACTGGTGGCAGCCCTCGTAACCGCGCTCACTGGTGCAACTCTTGATGGCGCATACCTTGCAAAAGACAATAACATCATCCGAGAGGCAGCCCTTGCAGTGAATTTCCTCGACGGGCAAGTTGTAGACGCCTGTCAGGCGCTCCTTGAATTTAAGATTATCGTCGCGAGTGGCGATGTATACGGCGCAAACGCCACAGTATAGCCCGCAAGGAGCCAGCAGGTCGTTGTTTATCTCGGTCATAGGAAGGATTGCCTCACTCGGATTCCAACCAGGCGCGGAAGGTATCTATTGCGTCCACGAGCACCTCATCCATGGATTGCACGAGACTTTCGTAGAATTGCTTCCGGTCGCCGCCCAATCGCTGGTCTCGCCTCATTTCCTCCGCCAGCTTGCGTTTTATTGCAAATGCATTTTGTATTGAAGCCCACAGTTTTTCGCCCTTGTAAGGTGTATCGGGGTCGGCCAGTTTGACGGCTATAAGTGTCGCGCGCTCCCAGTCCCGGACGGTCGATCCTTCCGGCAACTTTCCAGGCGCGCCGCCCGCCGAAGCTCGAAGGGCGTCTCTTACCAATTCGAGATGGAAATGCAGGTCCTTGCTGCTTTTTCCTTCTATAAGCTCTTCCTTGACCGTTTCTATCGCCTCGTCGCGCAGTTCGACTTTCAGCTCCTTGCCGACATTGTCACGAATCTCTTCCTTCAATGCCAGCGCGACCTCTTCGCCGAGGTCTTCCTTGAGGGTTTCCTTCACCTCGGCTTCGAGTTCCTTCTTGGCCTCGGCAAGAGCCACATCCCTCAGTTCACCCTTTAACGTTTCCCGGACGCCGTCTTTCAACTCGTCTCTCAGTTCATCTTTAGCTTCGGTGCGCAAGTCGTCCTTAAGCTCGACCAGCGCTTCAACACGCATATTCGTCTTGAGCTTTCTCAATACCTCATCGTGCAGCTCGCCGCGAAGCTGCTCCCTGGTGGATTCATATAACTCGTCCTTGACCAGGGCCAATGCTTCATCACGCAACTCGCCTTTCAATTGGGCCTTTATTTCGTCGCGCAAATCGTCCGCCAGCCCTTCGCGGACTTCGCCGCGCAAGCTTTCCTTCAACTCGACGCGCACTTCGGACTCGAGCGACTTGTGCAATTCCCCGCGCACATCGTCACTCAACTCTTCACGCAACTTCTCGCGGACGTCACCTTCCAGTTCTTCCTTAAGCCGTTCAAAAGCCTCATCGCGAAGATCTTCAACGAGGGTTTCCTGAACGGAAGGTCGAAGCTCTTCCTTGAGTGCGGCTATGGCGTCGTCACGCAATTTATCGTTAAGTTCCTTTACAACTTCGTCACGAAGGTCTTCCGTAAGCTCGGCTTTAACCGGCTCCTCCAGTTTATGTCTGAGCTCCGATCTCAAGTCCTCCTCGACTTCGGGGCGTATTTCGTCGCGCAACTCGACAGCTATTTCTTCTTTCATTTGATCGGCAATGGTTTCGCGCAACTCGGTTTTCAACTGCGCCCGAACCTCTTCGTTCAACTCTTCTCTGAGTTCGCGAACGACATCTTCTTGAAGGTCGCTCTTTAGCGCTTCGCGCACTTCGTCCGCCATCTGCGGTCGCATCTCTTCCGCTATTTCTTCGCGCAACTCGCCTCTTAACGCTTCCTCGACCTCGTCACGCAGTTCACCCCTCAATTCGTCTTTGACCTTATCATCAAGCTCCTCGCGCAACTGCGGCTTCAATTCCGCTTCGAGTTCCTCGCTTAGCTTCCCGGATACTTTTTCCCTGATTTCGCCCTCGACCTTTTCTTTGACTTCTTGCCGTATCTGCTCGGTAACCTCATCGCGCAATTCTTCCGTCAGCGACGCGCGCACTTCGCCGTCCAACTGATTGCGAATTTCCTCTTCCAAGCCCGAACGCACCTCGAGCCTCAGCGATTCCTTAACTTCTTCCTTCAATTCCTGTTTCAAGCCGTTGCGTACTTCTTCGGCCAACTCTTCCGCTAACGCCGAGCGAACATCACCTTTTAGTTCGCTCCGCAGTTGATCTTCGAGCTTGCGGCGCATGTCCTCCGTAATTCCTTCGGCCCCATCGGGAGCTTTTTGCTGTTCGGGAACCGCAGCTTCCTCGGAAAAAGGCTCCGGCGCAGTCGGCTCGGGAGGTGGAGGCAGATCGGGAGATGGAGGGGGTGGAAGCGGATCGGGAGGCGGGGATAAATCGAGTGAGGGCGGTGACGGAGGTGGACTCGAATCGGGGATAGGAGGAGGCGGAGAAAACTCATGCGACGGTTCGACCACCTCTGAAGCTGCCGCTTGATCCCCGGCGCCGGAAGCATCCGCGTCCTCCCAAAAATCGTGCACTTCTTTCTTTGCTTTATCGCCTCCATCAAGAACGCTCTCGGAAACTTCCGACCAATCATCTTCATGGTGAGCGGAAACATCTTTCGCACCGGCTTCGGCATCACCGGCAGGGACCGTTTCTTCCTGCAAATCGGAAGGAATTATAACCTTGATTTCCAGTTCGTCTTCCCTTTTCTGAATTTCCTGGAAAATCGTTAAGACCCTTTCAGGAGGCACTTCATATTCGGTACGGAGAAAATCTTCCAAATAATAAAGATCCAGGTAACCCTCGTCATACGAAATAGGCACAAGTTGAGACAACAACGGCCCCAGTATCTTCTCGGGCAAGTAATCGGTGATTCCACCGGAGACGAGAATTTCCTTCAGTTCGCCAACCAATTTTTCAATATTTTTCTGTTCCATGGCCTCAGAGTATACATCAAAGCTTAACAAAAGTAAATATTTCGTTTGATTTTATATATATACCTCTCTTTCGGACAAGAAAAACTCGGTAAAAAAGTCTTCAAAAAGGGGCTCAATCCGGTCTAATCCGGGGAAACAGCACTCGATTTGTGCATATTCAACTGTCTATAGTGTGCTGGAGTTTTTTTCGTAAAAAACAAGGTTTTGCTCATTGGAGGAGTTTGGATCTCTGTGTTTTAAATGTTCTTGATTCCTTTCGAGTTGGTCTCTTTGTGGAGAGGAATTTGTCTGTTTAAGTAATTGTAATGTTTTTTTTGCAAGTTCTTCAGCCGCTACTCCATGCCCTGCAGAGGAGAAATGGTTTGCGTCGACAAACAAGGGAATATTGTTCTTTTTTCTATATGTAGAAAAATATGGTAAAAGGTCCAAAACCGGCGTTTTGTTCTTCAGACAATAACGTT
>CAZDAF010000199.1:0-7037 GCA_964503115.1 uncultured bacterium | reverse complement strand
AGCGATCAACCTGGCCAATCCTCCGGTAGCAATAACTTTGGGGTCGATTCCGAGTTCCCTGATTATGCGCTTAACCAGCGATTCCACCAGTCCCGCGTATCCGAAAACTATCCCCGATTGCATGCTGTGGATGGTGTTTTTCCCTATGACCGTTTTGGGTTTCTGCAATTCAACCCTCGGCAATTTACTTGCCTCGCGGAATAGAGCCTCGGAGCTTATTACCAACCCAGGCGCTATAACACCGCCGGAATATTCTCCCTTCGAGGTGATGTAGTCGAAAGTGGTGGCGGTACCGAAATCCACGACTATGACCTCGCATTTATACTTTTCATAGGCTGCGACCGCATTAACGATGCGATCCGCCCCTACTTCGCGGGGGTTGTCGAAGAGTATCGGCATGCCCGTTTTTATGCCCGGCCCAACGATCAACGGCTTGATTTTGAAGTACTTTTCGCTGAGATTCTCGAGCATGCCCAGCATCGGAGGAACCACACAGGATATGATGAGGCCGTCGATTGTGTCTATTCGGAAACCGCTGTGGTTGAACAAATCGCGGACGATCATACCGTACTCATCGGATGTACGCGCTTTTACGGTACCCAGCCGCCAGTCTTTGCGCAGTTCTTCCCCGTCGTAAATACCTATAACCGTGTTGGTATTCCCAACATCCATTACCAGTATTCGGAACTCTCTCTTTTTTGATTCGGGAGTCATTTCTTCCAATTATTTTCCAAGCCGTTTTTTGCGTTTTGCGATTCTTCGAACCCATTTCCCCTGGTTGTCGTTAAAATCGTCTAAAGTTCCGACTTGTATTACTTCGTTTCTTTTCCACTCGGCAATTTCGGTATCTCGCCCTTTGCGGACAGCTTGCGTATTCGTTCGGTGATGTCGTCGGCCACCTGTTTTACTTTTATGTTCGCGCGCGAACCGGCGTCTCGCGTCCATTCCTTGGTGGAACGCATATATTCCTTGTTGCCTCGCAACCAGGTGTGCGCAAGGCGATATGCGTAGACCTTGTAAATTATGTTGAATATTTTAAATGATAAAAGCGTTTTTAGAATTTCGGTGCGACTGTAAAATTTCATGAGAGCCTTGAAAACTCCGCTCTGAAGCTCGAAGTAAGTCATTTTCTTCGGCTGGTAAACCACGTGATGAGCGTCGTAATAACTCCAATCCTTGATCAAGAGACGCCCCTCGGTCTCGAATTGTTCGAATTGTTCGGTACCCGGCAGTGGAGTAAGTATCATAAATTGCACGGTGTCCAGCTTTTCACGCGTAGCGAACTTTACCGTTCTATTCATGGTTTCCTTATCGTCTTCGTCCGCTCCCAGCACAAACATTCCGTGTATTCGTATTCCACGTTTGTGGAGTGCGTGGATGCTTTTTTTCATTTCCTCGAGGTCTTGTCCCTTGTGGAATGCCTTGAGGGTTTCCGGATTGACGCTCTCGAATCCGATATATACGAACATGCAGTTACTGGCTTTCATAAGGTCGATCATTTCCGGGTCGCGCGCCACGTCCACGCGTAGCTGCGTCGTCCAGCGCGGAGTGAGACCCTCCGCGATCATCATCCTCATGAGTTCCTTGGCTCTCTCACGGTCGGCGGCGAAATTATCGTCATAAAAAAACACTATTTTATCTTTCGGCGCCGCCCGGAGCTCTCGCAATATATGCTCCTTGCTCCGAAACCTGTAAGCCCTGCCGAACATCTTCGTAACGGTGCAGAAATTGCAGTTGAACGGGCAACCCCGGCTGGTCTGCATGGGCCATACGTTACCCTTCAATCCTCCGTGAATCATACTGAAATCCGGTATTGGAAGGTCATCAAGATTTTCGACTCGGCCCATGCCTGGGTTGTGGAAGTTTCTGTCGCCGACACGAAAGCTCAATCCGGGAATATCCTCGATTCCACGACCCACCTCGATGGCTTCCAGCAGTGTGGGGAAGCTTTCCTCCGCTTCGCCGCGTATGACGTAATCGGCATGATCGAGGGCCTCGTCCGGCAAAAAGGTGACGTGAGGACCGCCCATAATTACGGGTATGCCGGCCTTTCGAATCTGGTCCGCTATTGCAAAAGCCCGTGGCGCGGTCGATGTGATGGTCGTTATGCCGACAAGATCGGCGGCAAACACCTCTTTAAAGTCTATATCCGCTATATCCTCGACAAATACTTTACAGTAGTATCCCTTTTGTTCGATGATGGTGCCGAGTATGACGGTTCCCAGCCTCGGCAACTTATATTTGGAAAAAATGTGCCGGTCCGGTGGCCGGGGCTCGATAAACACCACTTTTTTGATGCGGTGGTTTTTTTCTCTGCTTTTCATTTAGACAACCTCCCTGAGTCGTTTTATAGTATCACTTGTGCGCGATTTTCCCAATTTGAGAAAAATTACGCATCGGTACTCTCCGGTTAAGTGCTTTGGGAGCGGTAATGTTATAAGAGGCTTTTAAAATTGCCCTGAGAGTAATTCCGGTTTTTTAGCCTTTTATAATCTTGGCCAACAACTTGCGCGACCTCGGGCCGTCAAACTCACAGAAAAACACGCGCTGCCATGTCCCCAAAACAATATCGCCCTTCTCTATGATTACCGAAATCGACGGAGAAATCAACGAGCATTTGACGTGCGAGTCGGCGTTGCCTTCCGCATGCCGCCATCCCGCTCCGTATGGAGCGATTTTTGCCAGCCCTTCCGTAATGTCCATTGCCACGTCGGGATCGGCGCCTTCGTTTATTGTGATCGCTGCCGTAGTGTGTGGAACGTAAAGAATCAGCACACCTTCATCTACCCCACTTTTTTCGACGACGCGGCGAATATCACTTGTGACATCCACCAATTGCTCTCTGGAAGAGGTCTTGACCTTGATTAGTTCCACGGACATATTAGGATTGCTAGCACGCCGAATGCGTATCGTCAAACGGTACCTTGATTTTTCTTGCTGTAACTGCTATTTGTAATTCTGGAGCGAAGTATATGATTGTCGAGTGTCCGCAGTGCAGTACCAAGTTCCGGCTGGATGATTCCAAGATCACCTCGAAAGGGGTGAAAGTCCGCTGTTCGAAGTGCAAGCACATATTTACCGCCATGAAGCCGGGGTCTGAAGCCGCGGCCTCGCCGCCTCCCACCGATGCGCCTTCTCCCGCACCACCACCGCTGGAGCCTTCCGCACCACCACCGTCGGAGCCGCCCGATTCGGATTTTGATGATGAATCATTCGATTTCAAGGATGAAACCCCTGCGCCGCAACCGTCCGCCGCTCCCGACGAATTCGACAATGGACTGGGGGATTTGTCTTTCAAGGAAGAAGCCGAGGAACCCGGCGATCAGGAAGCCGCGCCGTCCGACGATCTTGATTTCGGAGATTTTTCCTTTGACCAAGAGGAATCCGGCCCCGAAACCGATCAACAGACCGACCAGGGAGCGGACCAGGAAACCGCGCCGGTTCCGTCTTCCGATGCTGCTGGATTTGATGATGATTTCGGAGATTTTGACTTCGACGATGAATCGTCCACTCCTCCGGCGGCGGAGCCCCAGGAACAGGATTCTCCACCAGAGCAGAAAAGCGCTGTCGGAGCCGATGACGAATTCGATTTCGATGACTTCTCTGATTTTTCGGATGAATCGGCAGTGAAGAAGGAACCTGCCGCTGAAATCGGCGCCGACGATTTCAGCGGTGACTTCGGTGGGGACGATCTCGACTTTGATACCGGTTCAGCCCCCGAACCTTCCCCGGAACTCCCTTCAGCGCCTCCTTCGGAGGAAGATATCCAGGAGTTTGGAGATATTTCTTTTGACGACGCAGGGGCTCCTCCTCCCCCTGCGGAAGAGACACCCGCTCCGGGCGGTGCGGAAGAAGGCGAATTTCAACTGGACACCAATATCGGAGGCACAAGCGCCGAGGAATTCCAGGAGCCCGTCGCTGGAGGGGATGCGTACGCATTCGACGCAGGCGGCGGGGAGGTACCCGAAAGCGAAATACCCGTGCCGCAGCGTCCCGATGAAGGATACGAGGAGCCGGCTCCTCGAGAGATGCCAAGGTCTCGAAGTGAAAGAAGAGCAAAACCCGCCAAAGAAAAAAAGAGTAAAAAGGGACTCGTGGTTATTATCATTATCGCCCTTATCGGAGGAGGGATTTTCTATCTGCACACAACGGGCCATCTTAAAAACATCATGGAAACAAGTCTTAAAGACCTTAACATGGAAAAATTTAAAGAGTTATTGGGAGTGGCCGAGGAAAAACCGCCGCAAAACATAATCGAGATAGCTCCTGTAAAAAGAACCGATTTACGAAGGGTCACACGGAAAGACAAAAGCACAATATGGGTTCTGAAGGGTTCAGTGGCCAACCACTATGGGACTTCCCAATGGATGATTCTACTCGAAGGACGTCTCGAGGACGGGGATGAAGTGCGTACCGCGCAGGCGATGTATGGTAACGAATTGACCAACGAACAATTGCAAGTTTTGTCGTTGGAGCAGATAGAGAAATTGCTCATGCGCACTGCGGACGATAACCTGAACTCCATTATACTGCTTCCCGAGGGCTCGACGCAGTTCATGCTGGTCTTTACCGATGTTGAAAGTTCCTCCCCCAAGTTGCCGCCTGTCGACGCCGTGATAGTTAAAAGCCATGAGGCGCTCTGACTCACCGGGTTGACGATGGGACAGGCGGAAGATATTGCAAACGAATTCAAACGAAAAATCGGCGCGATCAAAGAGACGGCCATTCGCCGAGCCGTTTTGGCCCGAGAGCTTGCGGATCTGGATGCGGAGCTTATTGCGAAGGTTGTTGGTGTGATGATCGAACGCGCCGCCGCCGGATACCCCGCTTATAAGGACATGCTGCACAATCTGGGCGATTTTTCCGAGCTTATACGCCGCGCCGGCGAAAATAAAATGGAGGCCGTTCTCGAATTTTGCCTCCTCGAAGAAATGGATGATCTGGCAAACATGCTCCGGAGGATACCCCCCCGAAGGCTGGCTGAAGACCATCCCGAGGATGTCTACATAGACCGCGAGTTGAGCGAACAGACGCTGGGAATGCGCAAGACACTGGGCAGAATCGGTGACCGGGATCTGGTAAACAGGTTGCTGCACGACCAGGACCCGAAAGTCGTCGAGCAGATATTGACCAATCCTACCCTCACCGAAGACCAAGTCGTCAAAATTGCCGCCAAGCGGCCCACAAGCAGTGAAGTTCTGCGTATAATCAGCCGCTCGCAACGCTGGATCCGCAGTTACCGTGTCAGGAAATCACTCGTCTTCAACCCTTACACACCCACCGAAATAAGCATAAACCTTCTGCAACTGCTTATGACCCAGGATGTCTTTGAAATTTCCAACGATGGAAGCCTTCATTCCGATCTTCGGATGGCGGCAAAACGATTGAAGACCGAGCGTGAGGTGAAGTAAAAGCAATAACTCTTCGTGCTTCAATTACTTTTCTAAAGTAAAACAGGGGGATTAAATCATGAAAATCCAAAAAGATTGTAAGGTTTTCATTACAGGCGCCGCCAGCGGCATAGGGCGATCCACCGCTATTGCAATGGGCAAGCTGGGCTCGCGGCTGTTTTTGACGGACAGAAACGAGAAGGGCCTTGAAGAGACAGTGGATATAATCTCGAAAAACGGTGGAGAAGTCTGTAAATACAAGGCGTTCGACATCTCCAAATACGAAGATGTGAAGGGGTTTGCCGACGAGACACACAAAGAATTCGGGGCTATGGATATCATAATGAATATTGCCGGGATTTCGGTGTTCGCGTTGGTCGAGGATATGACCCACGAGCATTGGCGGAAGGTGATAAACGTAAACCTATGGGGCCCGATTCACGGCATTGAATGTTTTGTTCCCGAGATGGTTCGGGCCGGTAATGGGGGGCACGTCGTTACCGTGGCCTCTGCGGCAGGGTTGACCGGAGCACCATGGCACGCGGCGTATTCCACCTCGAAGTGGGGATGTGTGGGGGTGAGCGAAGTCTTACGATACGATCTGATGCAGCACGACATCGGAGTGACCGTGGTGTGTCCCGGCGCAGTCGAGACACCGTTAAAACAGACCGTGGAAATCCTGGCGGTAAATCGAGAAAGTAATTACATAAAAGAACATGAAAAAAAGTTCTCACAACATGCCGTCTCTCCCGAAAGAGTTGCCGAGCTTATTGTCAGGGCCGTAGAAAAGAATAAATTCCTGGTTTTTACGTCATTCGACATTTGGTTGTTGTATTTCCTTAAGCGAAAATGTTTCCCTTTGTACCATTTGGTGTTGAAAAAAATCAGCAAGTTAATGAACAAAATGAAGGAATTCCAATAACCGTACAACTAACGTCAAATCATCAGGGGACGAAAATGAAAGATTTAAAAAACCGAAATTGTCTGTTAACCGGCGCCGGCGGCGGTATAGGCCGTTCTCTGGCATTTGGGCTGGCAAAAGAGGGAATGAATTTATTTCTCTCCGACATCGACATGGAAAACCTGGAGAAGGTCGCCGGGCAGATCAGGAAATCCGGCGTCACCGTTTACACGGGCCGCTGCGACGTATCGAAGTATGAAGATTATAAAGATATCGCCGAACAATTCTACTCGAAATTCGACAAACTCGATCTACTGATTAACAATGCGGGCATCGGCGGCGGTGGCCTGGCGGACTCATTGGAGCTGGATGACTGGAAAAACGTAATCGACATAAACACCTGGAGCATAATCTACGCAGTTAAAGTGTTCTTGCCGAGAATGCTCGAACAGGGGACCGGCCACTTCGTAAATACGGGTTCGGGAGCGGGCGTAGTCGGGATTCCATATCACATTCAATACATAGCTTCGAAATTCGCCGTCGTGGGGATTACGGAAGCTCTCTACAGCGAGTTCAAGCATAACCATAAGGGCATCAATTTCTCGGTAATATGTCCGACGCAAATAAAAACCAATATCATCGATAGAACGCAACTAAACATCGCTCATAACCTCTTGGAGAATGTAACCGAGGAGGAAATTGGTAAAAGGATGGAGGAATTTAAAAATATTTTCTGGGACAAGTAC
>CAZDAF010000198.1:0-7042 GCA_964503115.1 uncultured bacterium | reverse complement strand
CGGCGATCAGGGAATGATGTTCGGGTTCGCATGCCGCGAGACACCGGAACTCATGCCGATGCCCATCGCATTCGCACACAGACTTACTCATCGATTGACCCAGGCGCGAAAGAGGAAAATTGTGCCCTGGTTGAGGCCCGACGGAAAAAGCCAGGTAACCATCGAATATCGCGATGGAAAACCGGCGCGTGTGGACACCGTGGTGATAAGCACACAGCATGACCCCAACGTTAAATACGCCCGGATAAGGAAAGAAATCATGGCCAAGATAATCAAGCCCGTTATCCCGCCAAAGTTGCTGGACTCGAAAACCCGGTACCATATCAACCCGACCGGCAGATTCGTGGTCGGAGGACCGCAAGGAGATTGCGGCCTGACCGGTCGGAAGATCATCGTGGACACATACGGCGGCATGGGCGGTCACGGGGGCGGAGCTTTCAGCGGGAAAGACCCGTCGAAAGTGGATCGCTCGGCAGCGTACATGGCCCGCTATGTTGCGAAGAACATCGTCGCCTCAGGCGCAGCCCAACAATGTCAGGTGCAACTCGCTTATGCAATAGGCGTAGCGGATCCGGTAAGCGTCAACGTTGCGGCTTACAATAAAAAAGGTTTGATGCTCGATGCGGAATTGATGGAGGCGGTTGTAAGGGAAATATTCCCGCTAAAACCATCCGGGATAATAAAACACCTCAAACTGCTCAGACCGATATATCGCAATACGGCAAGCTATGGCCATTTCGGCAGGAAGGGAAAAACCTTTACGTGGGAACAAACGGACATGAAGGATAAAATACGGAAACAACTTAAGAAGCATGGAGTTATTTAATGAACTTTGATATAAAAGATAAATCTCTCGCGGCGGCCGGCGCCAAGCGCATCGAATGGGCCGCGATGGAAATGCCCGTGCTTTCGCAGATACGCGATCGCTTTGCGCGGCAGAAACCGCTAAAGGGCCTGCGCATCGCCGCCTGCCTGCATGTCACCACCGAGACGGCCAACCTGGTGTTTACCCTCAAGGCCGGTGGCGCCCGGGTGGCGCTTTGCGCTTCAAACCCGCTATCCACCCAGGACGATGTCACCGCCTGCCTGGTGTCGCATCACAAGATCGAAGTGCATGCCATAAAGGGCGAAAACAATCGAACCTACTACAAACATATAAATTCCTGCATCGACATTAAACCTCACATCACCATGGACGACGGCGCGGACCTCGTCAACGTGCTTCATTCGAAACGCCGCAAAGCAATCGAAGGACTGGTCGCCGGAACGGAAGAAACCACCACTGGCATCATACGCTTGAGGTCGATGGCCGACAAGGGCGTATTGCGATACCCGATTATCGCTGTAAACGACGCCGACACCAAGCACCTTTTCGACAACCGCTACGGCACCGGCCAGAGCACTATAGACGGCATAATTCGCGCCACCAACCGTTTGCTGGCGGGCAGCAAGTTTGTGGTAGGCGGATACGGTTGGTGCGGCAGGGGTATAGCCATGCGAGCCAGGGGAGCCGGCGCCAATGTGATAGTTACCGAGGTGGACCCACTTAGGGCTCTAGAGGCCGTTATGGACGGGTTCAGGGTAATGACAATAGCCCAAGCCGCGCCTATCGGGGATTTCTTCTGCACCGCCACCGGCGACATCAGCGTTATACGCGCAGAGCATTTCCGAAAAATGAAAGAAGGCACTATCGTGGCGAACAGCGGTCACTTCAACGTCGAGATAGATCTGGAAACCCTTGGGAAAATTTCCAAAAAAGTTCGCAACATAAGACCGTTTAACGACGAGTACACGCTAAAAAACGGAAGAAGAATATACGTCCTAGGCGAAGGGCGGCTGGTTAATCTCGCCAGCGCCGAAGGTCACCCCAGCGCCGTGATGGACATGAGCTTTTCAAATCAAGCGCTCGTGTGCGAGTACCTGTCCAAAAAGCCGAAACTCGAAAACCAGGTTTACAAGGTACCGCAAAAGATAGACGAGCAGGTCGCGAAGCTGAAGCTGAAAGCCATGGGCGTTAAAATCGACAGTCTTACTCCCAAGCAGAAGCATTACCTGTCCAGCCACGATATGGGGACCTGACAGACACGGCAATTTACTTTTAAGCTCGCTATTCCTTCGCAATCGAAGACGGAATGGGTCTGTTTTCTTCAGGCGATTCCGAAGAGGATTTCAGCGTCGAACACTGGCCCGTCGCAGCATGTGTGTTTATATCCTTCGATTGTTTTCACCGCGCATCCCAGGCACGCCCCGACGCCGCAAGCCATGCGCGCCTCGATACTTACCTGGCAAGGAATACCCGGCCGCTTCGCCTCGACGGCCACCGCTTTCAGCATAGGTTCAGGGCCGCAGGCGAAAATCGCCTCGGGCGCCGAGCGACGCATCGAATCCACCACCTCATTCGACGCCATGCCTCGCCGGCCGGCGCTGCCGTCTTCGGTAACTCGACGCACCTCCACTCCAGCTTTTTCCATAATGTCAGCGAAAACCAACTCGTCCGACGTGCTCGCGCCGTAAACCACCTCGACTTCCGGCACTCCCTTTTCGCGCAAAGCTTTTGCGAGAAAGAAGATCGGGGAGATACCCATACCGCCCGCCACAAGCAACGCTTTCGATTTCGCCATTGACGTTCTGAAACCTGTTCCCAGTGGGCCGAGCACCTGCAACACGCCGTTCTCTCCAACCTCGGCAAGAATGCGCGTGCCGATTCCGACAACTCTATACGCGATCTCGATTCGCCCCTCGTTCGCTTCGAGGTAACTCATCGGTCGGCGCAACAGCGGCACGGAACTCTCTCGCGCCCGCACCATGGCGAATTGACCCGGCGTCGCTTCGGGGACCGAGCCGTCCTGCGATTCGAGCACCGCGTGGTATATGCCACTTGCAAGCTCCCGGTTGGCCAAGACCCTAAAGGATATATCACGAGCTTTCACGACAGCTCCCGCACAAAAAGCAAGGCGTCCTCACCGGTATCCGTGTAGTACCCCGGATGCTTGCCAATACAATCAAAGTCCATCTTCGTGTAAAAAGATATTGCCGCCGCATTGTTTTCTCTGACCTCGAGCAATACGTTTTTCAACCCGCGCTCGACGTCCATAGCGTGCCGCAGCAGCGCCGTGGCCACACCGCTGCGCCTGTATTTCGGATGAGAGGCAATTTGTAAAAGATGCATTTTGTTAATAATCCGAATTGCCGAAAGATAACCCGCCGTTTGATGCGACCCGGCCGGAATATATGCCAGCCACAACCGCATGACCTCATCCCTGAAAGCTCGTTTTATAAATTCCTCCAGCCGACAAGTCGGAAAAGACAACCGCTCTATTTCCAGCAGATCGCCTAAATCCTCCATCTCCGCTCGACGTATGTTAAGGACATGCATATCACCATCTAACCAAAGTGGCTCCCCATGTAAACCCCGCCCCGAAGGCCGTCAGGCATGCGAGATCCCCTTCTTTTAATTTCCCTTCTTCTTGCGCCTCACACAGGCAGATGGGAATGGTCGCAGCGGTAGTATTACCGTACCGCTGGATATTATTAAACATTTTTTCAAAGGGAATGCCCAATTTCTTCGCCACAAACTCGTTAATGCGCAGGTTTGCCTGGTGAGGTATAAGCATATCGAGATCGGCAATGGTATACCCACCGACCTCCAACGCCTCGGTAACGACTTCGGTCATGCGTGTAACGGCATGTTTGAAAACAAATTTACCGTCCATTTGAGGGTAATGGCGGCCTTCATCCAACATCTCATGGGTAAGTCGCGGCCTAAGCCTGCTCGTCGGTGCTTCCACCCATAATTTTTCAGCATATTTCCCCTCGGCATACAGATGACTGTTCATAATAAGACGCCGGTCTCCTTCCTCGGCCGGAGTAAGCAACACCGCACCTGCGCCGTCTCCGAATATCACCGTAACGGCCCTGCCTCTGTCGGAAAATTCTAAACCAGTCGAGTGGGTCTCGCCTCCCACCACCAGCACATTATTAAAAAGACCGGTGCGTATGCATTGATCGGCAAGAGTCAATGCATACAAAAAACCCGTGCATTGAGCATGAACATCCACGGCGGGCGTGGGAGGAATTCCAAGTTTACCATGAAAGAACTGGCTGGTAGCAGGAAAGGTGCAATCAGGACTCAGGGTTGCCAGAATAATAAAATCTATATCCTCTTTTTTCATGCCCGCGTCTTCCAGGCAACGTTCGGTGGCGTGCATCGCCATACCGGCCACTCCCTGGCCGCTTTCCGCGTACCGCCGCTCCTTTATGCCCGTACGCTGTTGTATCCACTCGTCACTGGTGTCGAACATTTCAGCAAGGTCGTCGTTTGTGACTACTCTCTCGGGGACGTAAAATCCCATCCCGGCTATTTTTGATCTTCTCATGTCTTTGCGACCCTCCTCGAAAACTGATTATTCCAATCCGGCCGTATGAGGTTAATCAATCGGTTCCGTTTAGTCAAAACAGCTCCGCCTCGACGGGAAAATTGACACAGACCGTCATAAAGGCTAATCTTGCAGCAACATCAGCCGGCAGGAGGAAATCCTTATGAAATGGAAAGAGCAAGCAAAAAGATTGATCGAGGTTCTCGACATGGTGGGCAGCCCGGTGGGTATATCCTACAGCCGTGAATCGCAGCCCGGCGCCGACTTGAGCGCCAAGTACTGGTTATGCGATGCGATCAAGAGCGCTCGCGATGGGCACGTTATACAAATTTGCCGCGAAAACAGCGCTTGCTTTACGGGCTCGTGGTACGTGGGGCTTTGTCCCCGGCCGGAAGGAGAGCAGTATCAATTGCTCAAGAAGTTCGTGGTCGAGGGTGAAAAGCTGTGCGCCTCTCACGCCGCATTTCACCGAATGACGTCGCAGATTACACCGCCGCCTTACGGTATCGCCGACTGGATAATAATGGCTCCCTTGGAGGAGGCCGAAATGCCTCCGGACGCGGTGATATTTCTCGTCAATCCCGAGCAAGGCAGCCGCCTGCTGACTCTTGCGACATTTGAATCGGGTATACCTCCCCGCATCGAGATGCATGGGCCCACTTGTCATCAGGTTATAGGCTACCCCGTCGCTGCCGGCCAACTCAACGTCAGCCTCATGGACATCACAAGCCGGAAACGCTATCAACCAAGCGAGTTATGCGTTTCGATACCAGGCTTTATGCTCGATACCATAATCGACGCAATAGACCGCTGTACTGCCGGGGTAGCCCATTTCGAAGCGCCGGGCGAGTTGGCAGTCTTTATAGAAAACCTTTCGGAATCGGATAAAAAACCTCGAAAAACAAAGCCAAAAAAGCGAAAAAATCGGGCAAAAAAATAAGGCGACACTCATTGTTTACATAATTGCCTCCCGGAAAACAAGAAAAATTGCTTGTTCAAAAAGCGCCCATATAGGTGGTACATATCCCCAAGGTTTGACAACGCCGTCCCGGTCAATTAAAGTCAAAATTGGAATAAGATAAATTCTCATTCACGAATGAATACTTTCCGGACATAACTCTCATTAGAGAAAGGAAATAGGTTTTTTCGATAAAGGAAGAAGGAAGCAACAGTGAAAAAAAATCTACCGGATTGGGCTCGCAGAACTCTGTTATCATTGATCGAAGTCGTTATGCCAAGAAGCAACGAATTTCACCCGGAATTAGCCGAATACATCCTGGAATACGTTGATCGATATGTGGGGTATTTTCCCCTTCTTCTAAAAATCGGTTTTCCGTTGGGATTGCTTCTGCTCGAGCGCGGAACACTGATTTTCATGGGGAAATGGCAGGGTTTCAGCAAGCTCGATATCGTAAACCGCGAAAGGTGTGTGAAGGGGTGGATCGATTCAAGATGGCAGTTGCGCCGCGAGCTTATTCGGGGCGTCAAGGGTATTGTGATGCTGGCTTATTACTCTCACCCGGATGTCATGGAACATATCGAATACGATATAGCCGGCCACATCGCCGAGGTTACGGCGAAGGAGTTTAAATAATGACCGGCAAAATACTACAGGGTTTCGATACAAACAAAGGTTTCAAGGAAGAAGCGGATGTCGTCATAGTCGGCTCCGGAGCCGCCGGGGGATGCTCTGCGGCAGAACTTGCCGAAGGCGGCCTGAACGTCGTGGTGCTTGAAGAAGGCGGATATTACACAAGTAAGGACTTTAACCAGGATCCTGCAACCATGACCGGCCGCCTGTATCGCGACGCCGGCGCAAGCGTCATCATGGGCAAGCCGAATATCGTCTTCAGCGAAGGTCGATGCGTCGGCGGCAGCACCGTAATCAACGGGGGCATGTGCTGGAGAACTCCCGAAAAGGTACTCAAGCGATGGCAATGGGAGTTCGGCCTTAAAGATTTAACCCCTGAGCATATGGAGCCGTTCTTCGAGAAAGTAGAAGAGCGCATCCACGTGGCGCCGCAACACCCGGACACTATAAGCCCCGGCGAAAAGAGATACTACGACGCCGCTCGTAAGCTCGGATACTTCGTAAACCCCAACAGGCGTAACCAGAAAAATTGCTGCGGATCGAACATATGCATTTTCGGCTGCCCGGATAACCGGAAGCAGTCGACCCTCATCAGTTATATACCCCGCGCGGTTGAGCACGGCGCTCGAGTATATTCCGACTGCCGCGTCACCAAGATTCTCACCAAGAGCGGCCGCGCGGCGGGAGTGGCGGGAAAAGTTATAGATCGCGAGACGGGGAAAAAAAGCGCCGGTTTCGAGGTGAAGGCCAAGATAGTGGTGCTGGCCGCAGGAGCCCTGCAAACGCCGGTGCTGCTGCTTAACAACCGGCTGGCCAACTCGAGTAAGCAGGTAGGAAAAAACTTCCTGTGCCACCCCAACGCGAAAGCGATAGGAATATTCGATGAGCCGGTGTATTACTGGAGAGGAGTGCACCAGGGCCACCAGATACACGAATTCATCGACGAAGGCATTCTCGTCGCGATGAGCGGCGTTCACCCGGCGCTGTTGGCCATGAGCTTCCAACAATACGGGGAAGAAAGCCTTAAGGTGATGGAGCAATGGAATAATATGGTCTGCGCCGGAACTCTCGTCGA
>CAZDAF010000197.1:0-7047 GCA_964503115.1 uncultured bacterium | reverse complement strand
GTGTTAGATGGCTTAGCAGGAGACGTCAATGGTGAGCAGAAGGAAATCCTTGGTACCGCCAGTAGAAATGTTGACCGTCTGGCGCGTCTCATCAATGATGTTTTGGATTTTCAAAAATTAGAAGCGGGTAAGATGGAATTTTTTCTGATACGTCTGATCCACGTGGTTTTTACGGTTATCCTGATTTCTCCGGAGCCGACCCGGATAGAAACGGAGCATTTTATCATTCAACACGAAAAAACCGCATCCGAAACGGCAAAAATTGCCGCCGAAGCTGCCGAGGAGGCATATGCAAACGTTAAACGCTTGCTGGGCATAGAAACTCCATCACCTGTAATGATAGTAGTGATTTCATCGGGTGGAGCTTTTGGAAAGGACAAGCGGCCCCTTCCGGGCGGTCTACCCGATTGGGCGGTGGGATCCGCATACCCCGCAAGACGATTGATATTCATGAGCCAACCGCACGGCGTATCGCTTAGATATCGTGATATTGCCGAGGTCGTCACGCACGAGTATACGCATATAGCTGTCGGGAGTTACCTGGGTGACATGGAACTTCCCCGCTGGTTCGATGAAGGGGTCGCGGACTTCGTAGGTGGGGGCAGGAGCTGGACAGCTTCGTTCAGCATTGGCGTTGCCGCCATAACCGGCAGGTTGATCCCATTGGACGCTCTAAGGCGATGGTGGCCGACGTCTCGAAGAGAGGCTGAGGTCGCTTATGCACAAGGGGCGGATTTTGTCGCTTTCGTCGAGAATAAACATGGTCCGGGTGCGATTAGGAATGTATTGTACGAAATGCGGTCCAGCGGAAAATTCGAAGCTGCCGTGTTAAAAACCACGGGGAAGAATTTGGCACAGCTCGAAACCGAGTGGCTCAAACGAGTCGTCAGAGTTTACCGGTGGGTACCGATTCTTTCAGGCGGCCTTACGATATGGGCCTTCGGTAGCATGCTGGTTATTATCGGATATGTCAGGAAGAAGAGAATTAACAAATTGAAGTACCATCTTTGGGAGATAGAGGAAAGGCTTGATAAAGAAGATGTTGAAATATCGGAGGAAGACGAACTTGAAAATTCGCCCGGCAAAAATATTTTACATTAGTGTGATAATAGCCTTACTGTCTCTTGCAACTTTCATCTCGGTTTATGGCAAGCCGGCGCCCGATATTGGGTCGAAGCTGTCGAGCGTGTTCGACATTCTTCGGTGGTGCGAGGGGGATTTTTACAGAGCCTCCAGCGGCGAAGTGTCCGGCAACCGCGATTTTATCACAATAGAGCCGGGGAAAGAAGCGGTTATACTGGATGTTTCCGGAGCGGGAATAGTGCATCGGATATGGGTCACGGTGCTTTGCGCCGATCCCTCATGGCCGAGGATGCTGGTGCTGGAGATGTTTTGGGACGGCGAAATATCCCCGAACGTACGCGTGCCACTGGGGGATTTTTTCGGCGCTGCAATGGGCAAGCGGATCGAGTTCCAAAGCAGGATGTCAGCGGTTTCGCCGTATCGGGGCACGGGGCTCAATTCAATGTGGCCCATGCCTTTTGCAAAAGGTGCGAGAATTGTCGTTCGCAACGAATCATCTTTGCCGGTTCAGGCATTTTATTATCAGATAGATTACACCAGGCTCGACAAACCGCCGCCCGTAAACCTGCGTTTCAAGGCATCGTATAACCAGAGAGTGCCCGACAAACTCACCCATGATGGAACGTTATTGGAAGTCGCTCGCATTCAGGGTGAAGGATGCTATGCAGGTTGTGTCATCGGGATAAATAATCAGCAGGGGGGATGGTTCGGAGAAGGGGATGAAATTATCGATGTTGACGGACGCATTTTACAGGGAACCGGTCTGGAAGACATGGTCGGCGCCGCATGGAGGCCTGCAACTTCGGCAATCGGCCCGTTTATTGGATTCCTGAGCACAAAAAAAGCTCTCGATAACTGGAAGGGGTTTTTTACTCTGTACAAATTTTACATCGAACCGCCTGTTTGTTTTTCCAGATATATAAAAGTTTCTTTGGAACGCAGACCGCAGGATTCGTACTCGGCGGTTGCATATTGGTATCAAGCCGGCCCGGGCCGGGAGTTGCCGGAGTTGCCGGCTCCCCGGCTTCGAGAACCGCCGCGAAGCAAAGAGGGGGTGAAAGCACTCGAAGAGACGAGACGCCTCTTTGTTAAAATCTACAAACTTGCGGGTTGGCCGGATAATTTTATCGCGTTCGATTCCGTAGGGAATCTTATATCAAGGGTTGACCTGCTGTTCGACAAGGAAGACTACCCGGCGGCGTTGCGCCTGCTGAGAGCTGCAGCGCGCCGGGAGCCATCGCCTTGATGTTGCCGGCTTAAGATAAAAGAGAATTCCTTCCCTGCCATGGAGAAAGAGGGGGAATCTTTCCTCGGATGAAAATGTTGCCACCGATTGAAAATCCCGATGCCGGTGAAACCGCTTTTTTGTCTTCCGTATACGGCGGACTGGCAGGCTTTGCGATACTTTCCGCCACTGCACGTCTGGGTTGGCTGAGTTTCTATTACCGCCGGGCCTACGAAGGCTCGGTAACTTTAGTGGATGCACTCGGGTACCCAAAACATCAGGATATTTATTGGTATGTGTTGAGTGTAGTGCTGGTGGTCGTGTTTGCGTTAATATACGGCGTTGCTGCGCGCGCACGGCTTGTATGTGCCGGAAGATCGTTACACATCTCTTTCTTGATATTCGCCATATCAGCACCGTTGCTTTTGATAGAAAGCTTGCCGTCTGTCGCGATAATTGCCCATGTTTTTGTCGTTGCAGTTGCGCCATTCGTTTTGGGATTGATTCTGAATCGGGAGGAAACACCGACGGAAGGGGATGTTTTGTACGAACCCTGGGTTCTTGGCCCAATCTTTCTCTTGTTTTCGGTTATGGTTTTGTGGTTGTTTGCTTTTTTCCACTTTGGTGCAGGCGGCAAATGGTGGTTGGTGGCAGGATGGGTTCCGTTCGTGTTGATATCGGCGGCTATTTGTATGTCCGGTTGGATTCGCGGTAGATATTCCGGTAATTCAGTTGGGACGAGTTTGCACAGGATAGTCTGGGCGCTTTTGCCGAGTGTGCTTTTATGTTTAATGGCGTTTTTTTGGTGGACGGTGTGGGTAAAATACGTGTTGTTGGTTATTGCTGTGCTTTTAGGAGCATTGCTGTATCGGTTTCCACCCAAACGGAGCGCGACAACATTGGTTTATCTATTTGTTCCACTTTCTCTCGGTGCGATATTTCAGTATTCGCCTTTGATGGGCTTCAATGAGATCGATACGGCGCATGAGGGCTTTCAGCTCGCATCGACGCAAGCCATTCTTGGCGGGTTGTTGCCGGGGGTTGCCAAGGCGGTCAAATACGGACCGCTATTCGAGTTGACCGAAGCATGGGCGTTGAAAATCTTCGGTGTGCAGGTGCTTGTTTTAAGGGGATATTTTCAGCTCGCACAGGTTTTATCCTTTTTGATTGGCTGCATAGTTATTTCGGGCCTTTTGAGGAGGCGATCGTTTGTGATATGGGGATGGCTGATATTCTGGCTCTGGAGCACTCTGGTGGAATGGTCACCCGGCCGGTTTAACGACTTACGCTGTTGTTTGCCGCTTTTGGCCATTTATCTATGGTTCCGCTGGTGTCGTGACGGAGGGGTTTGGCGGGTGCTGTTCGCGGGCGCTTTAGTGTCCGTGGGTGTGTTTTACAGTGTCGAATTCGGGGTCGCTGGTGCGGCGGCACTTATGGTGGGGTTAATAGTTTTATTGGTAAGCGAGAAGTCAAGATGGCGCGGCATTGGTGCGCCCGTTATTGCCTTGGCCGCCGGAGTGTTGGCTGTGTTGTTGATTATGGCGATAGTTTACAGGGGCGACTTCGGGCGGTTATTGGTCGGGATGTACAAATATGCCAATGCTTTTAGACAAGGTCACGGAGCATTCCCTTATCCTTCTTTCCCGTGGTTGGATTCGGATGGTGTTCGGTACCTTGGCACGGGATATTTTATAAATCGGATGTGCTTTTATTTCCCGCCTTTGGTTATCGTGTCGGTGGGAATTTGGTTGATGGGAAACCTTTTAGCGGGCGGATGGTCGAGAGAGCATGTGGGAATAGCGGCTTTGTTGGTGTTTGCAGGATTGTCATGGCGATTGGCATTGGGCAGAAGCGACATTCACCACGTCCTCAAAGCGTCCGCACCCGCCGCGATATTATGTGTCTTTCTGGCCGAGAGGCTATGGGAAAAAACACTTACCGTTAAAGCCTCGCTCGGGAAGAGATCGATGTTCGTTATCGTCACGGGAGCCACTGCTGCCGTTGTTTTGTTGATGCCGGTATTGCTGAGGAGCAAAGGCGGGATGGTGGCTATAGATCGAATTGCGCAACATCACCAATACCACAACATCCAGGATGCCCGGGAAGCTTTTTCGAAGGAAGGGTACCGTCCTACTTATCTGAATCGTCTGAAAGACATATGGTTGCCGTGGTACCAGGCGGAATCATACGAAATACTGTTTGAATTTATAACGAACAATACTGCGCGTGATGAGAGGATTCACATTGCTCCATACCACGGTGTTTTGTTTTTTGTCGCCGATCGGTTGCCGGCCACCCGCTATATAATGCCTGCCGACGCAGTGACTCCACAGACAAAAGCCGCCATTTTGGAAACGTTGAAGAAAAATCCCCCCGGATGGGTGTTGATGAATCCCTCCTTTCATACGAACTTCTCATATAGAATGGAACACCCCGAGGAAGTGCAATACATCGAGAGAAAATACGAAATAATAGGCAATATCAGGGGACTGAACATATACAGAAAGAAAATCGGACAAGATGACGAAAATTAGGAACGCGATTATTATTACGGCTATATTGATGTTGTCATGGCCGTCGCGGTTGTATACATCGGATGCGGTAGCGCCAACCACCTTTCCTTTTTGTCCTTCCGGCATGGTTTGGGTGGAAGCGGCGGGGGTTTGTGTGGACAGGTATGAGTTTCCCAACCGGCCCGGGCGGGAACCCTTGCGGGGGATAAGGGCTGAAGAAGCGAAGAAGCTGTGTGAAGATCAAGGGAAAAGATTACCGATAGCGATTGAGTTAATGGAGGCATGCGGTGGAAAGGAAATTCGTGCTTACCCTTATGGCAAAAGCTACCGGGCCGGCAATTGCCGCGATGGTCTGGCCTGGCCCGATGGGCCGGCCAAAACCGGAAGCCATACTAAGTGCATTACACCTGAAGGTGTACTTGATCTTACCGGGAATGTATGGGAATGGGCATACGTAAACCCGGGTAGAGGATCAACAGTTGCGGTCGGCGGCGCATGGAATTCGCCATCCGACAAGGCGACTTGCGGCTCGTTTATGCTCGTTTCGCCCGCGGCGTCGAGTCCGAATGTGGGTTTCAGGTGCGTTTTCAGGCCGGCATTTTGAGTGTGACGCTGTTTTCCGGTTCAGGCCGGATGGCTCGGCTGCGTTGAATGAAGGAATAAAAGGAGAATATGGCTCAAGCGCTGACGATGGCGGAAAAGATTCTCGCACGGACGGCAGGTGTGGAAAGCGTTCGGCCGGGGGATTATATAACCGCGCGGATAGATTTCGCCATGGCGCACGAATCCTTCGGCGGCGTTCTGAAGGGCATGATGTCAGCCGTGGCGGGAAATATATTCGATCCGAGAAAGGTGGCGATTGTTCTGGATCATTACAGCCCTGCACCGGACGAGAAATCCGCTGCAATCCACCGGTTTTTAACTCGCGCGGCAAAACAAATGGGAATCGAGAATTTTTATGGCGAAGGATACGGGATATGCCACCGGGTGCTTCCCGAGGAAGGCCATGTGCAGCCGGGAATGCTCATCGTCGGGGCGGATTCGCACACCACAACATACGGCGCTCTCGGCGCGGCCGCCACGGGCATAGGCATGTCCGAGATGGCTTATGTCTTTTCGAGAGGAAAGCTGTGGTTCATGGTGCCGCCTTCGATCAAGATAACATTTGAAGGTGCGCTGAATGAGTCTGTCACCGCAAAAGATATAATCCTGTTTATCGCCGGGGAATGGGGTGCGGATTTCGCGCAGTATAAAGCAATCGAGTTTTTAGGCCCGGGGGTGGAGACGTTAAGCATCGAGGGAAGGATGACCATTGCAAACATGGCCGTTGAAGTGGGCGCGAAGTTCGGTCTGTTCCCGGCGGACGACGAAGCACTGAACTGGATCAAGGAAAAAACGGGCATCGAAGCCGAAACGTTCGGGCCGGATACCGGGGCAGAGTATGAAATCGAGTATAAGGTGGACTTGTCCACTCTCGAACCGCAAGTGGCTTTCCCGCACGCTGTGGATAATGTCCGGCCAATTTCGGAAGTTGGGGAAATTACCGTCGACCAGGCGGTTGTCGGGGGATGTACTAACGGGCATTTCCAAGACTTGGCGAAAGCGGCAGAGATATTGAAGGGCGGGAAGGTTCATCCCGACGTGAGATTCCTGGTGATACCGGCTTCGCGAAAGGTCGAAATAGAAGCAGTGAAAGCGGGGATTATCGAAACATTGCTTGAGGCGGGAGCAATGATTTCACCGCCCAGTTGCGGCAATTGCTTTGGCAACCATATCGGCGTGCTCGCCGAGGGACAAAAGTGCGTATCGGCAACTAATCGCAACTTCAAGGGCCGGATGGGAAGCTCCCAAGCCCAAATATATCTAGCAAGCCCCGCCACTGTCGCGGCTTCGGCAATAACCGGAAGGATAACGGACCCGAGAAAAATATGAACGCAGATACCGACAAGATGACGATGGATATTATCTTTGGTAAGGCGTGGGTGTTCGGAGACGACATCGATACCGATCAGATAACACCCGGCAAAGCGCTAATGATGCCGATAAAAGACCAGAAACAATACGTTCTGACGGCACTTAAGCCGAATTTCCCGGTTGAGGTAAAAAGGGGCGATGTTATAATCGCCGGACGGAATTTCGGATGCGGGTCGAGCCGAGAGCATTCGCCGGAGGTGCTCAAGGAACTGGGTGTGGGAGCGATCGTTGCGGTAAGTTTCGGGAGAATTT
>CAZDAF010000196.1:0-7075 GCA_964503115.1 uncultured bacterium | reverse complement strand
TCAATATCCTTCCGAAAAAACATTACCATGCCATTAACCGGGAATCAGGGTCTTTTGACTGTCCCTTGTCGCAAAACACGGAAAAAGCCTGTATACTTAGTAAGTTAGCTATTGCAGCAACCGAGTTAAGTTGAGATTTGGGGAAATGCCGAAACGCTCTAAAACGGATATTGGTGTGGTAATCGTCGCGGGCGGGTCCGGGACGCGATTCTGGCCGTTGTCGACGCCCGACAGGCCGAAGCAATTCCTTACGCTGTTCGGCGACAGGTCGATGCTGCAAGAGACTTTCGACCGGGTCGCTCCGATAGTCCCCGCCGAGCGAGTGCTTGTGGTAACGGGTGCTCGATTCGTCGAGCTTGTACGGAGCCAATTGCCGGAGCTGCCTGCCGAAAACGTTATCGGGGAGCCTGTGCCGCGCGATACCGCCGCCGCGATGACGCTCGGAACGATTCTTTGCCACAAGCGATTCGGCGATATCCCATTGCTCATCGTGCCCGCCGATCACGTCATCAAGCCTGCCGACCTTTTTCAAAAAACGGTGCTGTCGGCGGCCCGAGCCGCTGTGGAAGACGGCGCGATTTACACCTTTGGAACCACACCCACCTGGCCTAGCTCCTCCTACGGGTACATCGAATGCGGCCCGCACGTGCGCTCGGATAAAAAAATCGAGCATTTCGAGCTCGTTAGATTCAAAGAAAAGCCGGACCTGGTAACGGCCCGGAATTACCTTGAAGACGGACGCTTTTACTGGAATAGCGGTATATTCGTATGGACGCCGGAAGTTATACTCGAAGAGGTACGGGATTATCTTCCCGAGCATTATTCGCGTCTGGCGTCCCTTGCCGATCTCGACGGGTCGAAGCGATGGAAAAAAGCGCTCAAAGAAGCGTTCGAGCCCCTGAAAAAAATATCCATCGATTTCGGCGTTATGGAGCACTCGGGGCGGGTGAGAATGATACGGGCGGATTTCGACTGGAACGATGTGGGAGGATGGCTGGCGATCGAGTCTTTCCTCGAGGAGGACGAGTCGGGCAATCGCGTACGGGGAGAAATTCAAAGCCATGACGCCGCCGGAAATATAGTTTATTGCACCGGATCGGGGGATACCGTGGCGCTGGTGGGTGTCAAGGACCTCGTCGTGGTTCGAGCGGGCGCGTACACACTCGTGATGCATAAAGACCGCACCGAAGAGGTTAAAAAGCTGGTCAACCGCATGATTCATTCAACGGGGGCAAAGAAACAACCCCCCCCCGGTTAGACACAAACGAATTCTTGGGCTAATTTAGATAAACACAATGGTTTTTATCGGTTTTTATCGATTTAAGGAAGGAACGTGAATGGAAGACCCAGGACAAAAATCGGAAGATGCTCTCCGCATCGGCGTTTATGTATGCCATTGCGGGCTGAACATCGCCGGAGTCGTGGACTGCGAGGCGGTCGCTGAGTATGCGGCACAATTGCCGGACGTGGAGGTTTCCCGCCATGACGCTTATTGTTGTTCGGAGCCGGGCCAGAACCTGATAAAACAGGACATCATGGAATCCGGCCTGAACCGCGTGGTGGTGGCATCCTGTTCGCCGAGGCTGCACGAGCCTACTTTTCGGCAATGCGTAAGCGATGCCGGGCTTAACCCCTACTTGTTCGAAATGGCCAATATTCGGGAGCAATGCTCGTGGGTGCACGGCCACGACCGCGAAGGGGCCACCGCAAAGGCGAAAGACCTTGTGCGAGCCGCCGTGGCAAGGGCGCGATTCCTCGAGGCTCGTATTGAAATCGAGGTGCCGATCGAACCTGCCACACTGGTCATAGGTGGCGGGGTGGCAGGCATTCAGGCCTCGCTCGATCTGGCGGACTCCGGCTACAAAGTCATCTTAGTCGAAAAACAACCCAGTATAGGAGGTATAATGGCCAGGTTGGATAAGACCTTTCCAACCATGGACTGCTCTATATGAATACTGGGTCCGAAGATGACTGATGCCGGTCGGCATCCAAACATTACATTATTGACCTTGAGCGAAGTTAAGGAGATCACGGGCTACGTGGGCAACTTCCACGTGCGGGTTCTTAAAAGGGCGAGGTACGTGATAGAGGATCAGTGCACGGCTTGCAACGATTGCGTCGATGTATGCCCGGTGGTGGTGCCGGACGAGTTCAACATGGGCCTCAGCTCGCGGAGGGCTATTTACTCGGCGTTTCCCCAGGCGGTTCCTTCGGCTTACGTGATAGACATCAACCTGTGCCTGGGACACAACCCGATTGTATGCGGCAAGTGTGTCGAGAAGTGTGAGAAGAAATGTATCGACTTCAACATGAATGACGAGGAGTTGGAGTTCGACGTGGGCACCATCGTGGTGGCCACGGGCATGGATATATACGACCCGACGATTCTCGACGAGTACGGATACACACGCTACGAAAACGTTTTGACCAGTATCGAGTTCGAGCGGCTGATAAACGCCGGCGGGCCTACTGCCGGAGAGGTGATTCGATTAACCGACAGGGAGCGGCCAAAGTCGGTCGCCTTCATTCAATGCGTGGGCTCACGGTCGCAGCGGCGCGGCAGGCCATATTGCTCGAATATCTGCTGCATGAATACGATAAAAAGCACAATAATGCTCAAGGAACACTACCCGGACATCGACGTCAAGGTGTTTTATATAGATATCCGGGCATTCGGCAAGGGTTTCGAGGACCTTTTCCGGCGCAGCAAGGGTATGGGAGTGCGCTACATACGAGGACTCCCCGGGTCAATAAAGGAAGACCCCAAGAGCCGCGATTTGATCCTTACCGTGGAAAACACCGCAACCAACGAGTTGGATACCCACCGTGCCGAGTTGGCGGTGCTGGCGGTGGCGGTGCAGCCTCCCGAGGACATTAACGTCGTTCAGGAAATGCTCGCCCTGCAAAGGAACTCGGACGGATTCTTCCTCGAGGCACATCCGAAACTCCAGCCTGTGGATTCGGCCACCCGGGGCATATTTTTCGCCGGCTGCGCGGAAGGGCCCAAGGATATTAAGGAGTCGGTAACGCAGGCGTCCGCGTCCGCCGCGCGGGCAATGCGCCTGATGAACCCGGCCACGCTGAAGGTCGAGTCCGTCACCGCCGAGGTCGACACCGATAAGTGCACCTCGTGCGGTATATGCGCCAAGGTATGTCCTTACAACGCCATAAGCGTGGATACTCGCGCCAAAACGCCGGCGCATGTCACCACCGCTGCCTGCGCCGGATGCGGCGCGTGCGCGGCAGAGTGCCCTGCGAACGCCATCATGATACATCACTTTACAGACAAGCAAATTGAGGCGCAGATAGACGCTATCCTCGAAGAAGACCCTTCGGAGCGCTTTGTCGTTTTCGCCTGCAACTGGTGCAGCTATGCCGGGGCGGATTTCGCGGGAGTGTCCCGCCTGGAATACCCCGCCAATGCACGCCTGATACGCACCATGTGCTCGACAAGGGTGCATGAAAAATTCGTTTGGCGTGCCTTCGAAAAGGGATCCCCCGTCGTGCTGGTTTCAGGCTGCCATATCGGCGATTGCCATTATATCGACGCTAATCACTGGACGGAGCGGCGCGTTAAAAAGATGCATAAAAAGATGGAAAAAATCGGCCTGCGGCCCGAAAGACTTCGACTCGAATGGATCAGTGCCGCCGAAGGCCTGCGTTTCAAGGAAGTTATGGAAAGTATGGAACGCCTGAGACAAACCGTCACGCCCGAGGAAATCGAAGAAACCAGAAAAATAATCGAGGAGCAAAAGAAAAAGGCCAAAAAGAAATCCAAGGTTAAAAGCGAGAAAGTCGCCCAGGAAGTCCCACAGTGAAACTCGGATAATAAAGCAACGACGGTTGTGTCGCCGGACGAATAAAATAACCCCGAACCGGCGCGTCCCCCATATATGATTTAGCCGCGATTTGAAGATTATTGGGCTGTATCAACGCATAGAATCACCTCCTTCAGTTGACAAAGTATTACAAAACCCCGATGAGTGGCGCAGGACCGACTGGTCGTATATCCATTCGAACTGCGGCTTTGGACCGGTATGGCGCATAGTGCCCGACATTGTCATTAGGATGAATCACGGATTCAGCAAGAAAAAGCCGGTTGGATTATTGTATGCATGCGGGTCTTTCGCGCCTTTTGAGAAAAGTGTAACATTCATGAAGAAGGAATTATGACGTATGACGACTGATAACTAACAACTGTTCGATCGATTTATTTTCCGTGAAGGAGACTGAAAAATGAGTATCAGTGAAGAGGTACGCTCACGACTGCTGACTTATCAGCGGAATGAAATTACCGAACATCATATTTACAAGAAATTGGCAGGTAAGATCAAATCCCCCGAAAACCGACGCGTAATGGAGAGTATAGCTGATGACGAGTTGCGACACTATCACGAGTGGCGAAGACATACCGGGGAAGATGTGGAACCTGACCGGTTCGCAATATGGGTATATTACCTTATCAGTCTGGTTTTCGGTTTTACTTTCAGCGTTAAACTGATGGAGAAAGGGGAGGAAAAAGCCCAGGCCAATTATGAGCAACTGGGAGACGTGATCCACGAGGCAAAGGCCATCATTATCGAGGAAAACAAACACGAGACGGCTCTGCTGCAAATGCTGGACGAAGAAAGACTTCGTTATACAGGTTCTATGGTATTGGGCCTGAACGATGCGCTGGTGGAATTGACCGGTGTGCTGGCGGGTTTGACCTTGGCGTTGCAAGATACGAGGTTGATTGCCATGACCGGTTCGATCACCGGCATCGCCGCCGCATTATCCATGGGAGCCTCCGAATACCTGTCAACGAAGTCGGAGGAAACAGCCAAAAATCCCCTTAAAGCCTCGATTTACACGGGCAGTGCTTACCTTGTCACCGTGCTGATTCTCATCCTGCCCTACCTGGTTATATCGAACTACTACGTTTGTTTAGGTTGTACACTGGCCGCGGCAGTCTTGATCATTGCGTTGTTTAACTATTATATCTCCGTGGCGAAGGACACTCCGTTCAAAAGACGTTTTCTTGAAATGGCCGGGTTGAGTTTCGGGGTAGCAACGTTCAGTTTTCTGATAGGACTTCTTATGCACACTTTCCTGGAAGTTGTTTAGGCACGATTTTCAGGATCCAAGGTAGGGAGCCATACGGATCCGGTTGATTTTTCAACAATCCTTCGCGGCCGACCGTCTTGGCCTTACCGGGCATCAACTCTGGATACAGTCGCTCGTCCCAAACCTCCATATCGAACAATACGTTTGGTGGCGCCAATCACTTTGAGGTCTTTCCGGTCTTCTTTTTTAAGAGTTTGAACGAAAACCGTTACTTCCTCCGGTGCATCGATTTGATTAAGGATCGTCTCAAGACATTTTTCGATACAATCGACTTTCACGATTATATTTTTGGGGTATCAGGAAACCGGGTGAGCAATTTTCCCGGATATTCCATTGCGTTCTCCGGTAAGAAGTTAGGTTACAACTTACAAGCTGATAGCCGTTATAGCTTACCGACTGACTAAGACTATTAGATTATTCAAACTTTCAGGTTTTTATCATCATTTATCATACCCACTCTGCCGGATGCCGTGGCAGATAAAATCACAACTCCGATTACAACGGTAATTACTGCACTATATTGGACATTGTTAAGTCGGATACTATAAATGAAAAATTCAAGATACAAAGGAACAAGTATTGCGAAAGAATTTATGCATGGTACCACGACAATGGCGCGCCCCCTCAAAAAGGCCAGTTGCGTCACTGAGAACGCCCCAATGGCTGAGATGAACGCAATATAGGGATAGGGATTTTTGAATTGCTCCACCAGATCTCCACCCGATTCGACGAGAGCGATATCGGCTATAAACAAACCAAGACCAATGAAAAATCCCGCCAAGGACCCAAATACGAAACCGTGGATTCTTTTAGTAAGTAATGTGTATGGAATCAGTGCAAGGTATATGGCCAGCATGAGGCCGACAAATTTGAGCAACTTGGGCGGCATAAAACTTTCCGGGGCTTCGGCATTGCTGTCAAAAACGGTAAGAACAGTGGTTCCAATTATAATAAGTGCCGTTCCAATCAGTTTACGGATTCCGACTTTTTCCTTCAGTACGAATCGCGCAAAGATGACGAGTGCTATCAAGCCCACACCGACAAGTGATGACACCGTCGAAGGTTTATCAGATACCTTCATCGAAACCGAATACAGAGCCGCGCTTGCCAGAGAAATTAAAACCCCAAATAGCCATATCCCGAAATCACGTCGATGCTCCTCTGAAAACACACCGAAACCCTGCAGCAGTACATGCACCTTAAGTTTCTGCACACCTTTACCAATATTCAGCGCACTGGCGGCAAGACCTCCCAGGATGATCGTCAATATGAGCAAGTTATCCATAAATATAAACCGTTCCCATGAGCGTACTTCATAGATTTGTTAACACAAAGTGGCTGACATCACTTTTTTTGCCATTTACCTCCGCTTTCGACTCTTTTTTTCAGATTTTCCATCCACTCCCTGCAGCCTTGCTTGGCAAAATAGTCGGTAACTATGGAAGGAATATTGGGGTTTGTAACGACATAAAGCGAGTAGGACATGACGGTTTTCTTGCCCCCTTCGAACGGATAGAGAACGTAAAGGCCATCCGAAACGGAGAGATCGTTTTTTTCGTTTTCTACCAGATGACTTTCAATTATCAGTTTGTCGCTGTTATACTCGCGGTGAACATGAAACTGAAAAGTTTTAATCGGCGTTTTGAAGACATAGTGAATATTCAGGAAATTCTTTCCTCTTTTCGTTATCCGGCTTCTTACGATTCGTGGAGCCCATTGATAGTCCTTGTCCGGTTCGTATAACACTTCCCATACTGAAACCGGTGAGGCATTCAAGAGACGAAATGTATTTGTTTTGGTTCCTCTCCTGCCTTTTTCATCCTTTACCTGCTCTATCCTGAGAGTCAGTTCGCCTTTTTTCAGCTTGGACCATTCTTCCGGAGAAAGGTCCAATTTGGGCTTTTCAAGCGCCGGTATACGAGGCGTGCAAAGCAGAAGGCAAAGAATTGACAAGGCAAAAACGGAGTTA
>CAZDAF010000195.1:0-7092 GCA_964503115.1 uncultured bacterium | reverse complement strand
TGTGCTTCGCGCACGGTAAGATTGCTCATCACCTGGATATGGAGATCGATTAACGTCCATGAGCCTGACTTACGTGAGCGAATTCGATGCCAACCTACAACTCGCGAGTCGCATTGTTTGAGCAAACTTTCAATCTTTTCCTGGTCGGCCTTAGGCAGGGCGGAGTCTAAAAGCGGTGTGGTGGCCTCCCATATTAATTGAATCGAAATGAAAAAGATTAAACCTGAGACCGCAATTGCTACCAATGGGTCCAGTATTTCAAATCCGGTAAGCTTGATAAGCCCCAGACCGGCAAAAACTCCCAAAGAGGTAAACACGTCGGTGCGCAAATGCTCGGCGTCCGCACGTAGAGCGATGCTGTCTGTCCGCTTGGCAGTGCGAAATAACAAAGTGCTTACCACGATGTTGACCACTGTACTTAACGCCATAATCGCCAATCCCCATTCCAGATGCTCCATTTTGACGCCGAATTTCATTTTACCTAAAGCTTCTTTTACAATAAATACAGCGGCTGCCGATATCAGAAGCGCTTCCGCCAAACCCGATAAGTTTTCCACCTTGCCGTGGCCGTATGGATGGCCTTCATCGGCCGGGCGATCAGCTATTCGCACACTGAAAAAAGCTATTACCGCTGCAATTAAATCAAACGCCGAATGCAAACCCTCTGCAAACACGCTCACCGAGCCTGTCACAAATCCAACAACCACCTTCAAAACCACCAATGCGGAGTTAGACACAACCGAAAGCAGCGCAACCCTTGATTTTTCCTTCGACAATTTTAATCCCGTTGATCCATTATTGATGTTTGCTTGTTAGTCTAACGGTCGCAATTAAGAGGACACATGCCAGGGTCGCCAAAAGCGACCACACTGCCATTCCGAAACTCGGTGGGGCATAAGTGAACACTACTTCATGATCCCCTGCCGGAACCGGTACGCCCCGGAAGAAATAGTCTGCCGGCAATATCCGAACCTCAACGCCGTCCAGCCGGGCTTTCCATCCCGGCCGGTACAAACCGCGTAAAACAAGCACCGAACCCTTCACCGCAGAAATTTCCAATTCCAGCTTTTGCCGGTTGTGGTATACTTCTCGAACCGTGCCGGCATGTCCATCGAAATTTTTCGGGAATTTCGTATCCGCCACCCCCGGGTCGCCGGCGACGAACATCGCCACACGCTCATCGCCGCGCTTGAGGTTGAGCATCGCATCGAGTGCCGCCTCCTCGTTGCCCATAATCCACCATCTTCCGGTTAAAAATGCTTGCGGAACGACCGAGGCGCTTTCGTAAACTGCGGCGTCCGATGCAAAGACAAGATCACTGCCTTGGGGAAAAGGCTTGCCACAAACAACGCTAAACTGAACCCCAAGCAAGTCTGAGAGCGGTGTTCCGAAATACTCCATTGGAAACGGCAGATAAAATTTGTTTTCATACATACGCTTCAGTTTCTCTATATCTTCTGTCCGTTGAAGATCAAGGCGATTTAATTTCAAGATCAAATTCATATATCTTTTCGGTTGAAACGGTATTACGAACGAAAAGTGCCTCAACCCTGCGAGTAAATAGAGATTGGGTTCCATGAATTCGCACTCACTAATGATTCTTGTTCCCGGATGTGAGTTATCCAGCACGTATCGCGCAGCACTGGAACTGTTCAGCCTTTCAATCAATCCCGGGTTTTCATGGTTCCAGCCAAGTGCGTCGACAAAAAGGCCGAAAAAGGTCAAAAGAACGACGCATGTTGTCGCCGCAATTTTTCGCCTGGGCAACCAGGCGATGACCGCGGCCAGCGCGAGGAATATGACGCATCCGAAAAGCAACTGGCTTTTGAGCGATTGATATGCCGCCGTCGGGTCGGTAAAGAAAATCGCCGTCAGGGGATCGCTTCGCAGGTTTTCAATCAACCACCACGCATAAGCTCCGGCCGCTAACGTGACGGCAGCCGCGCCCAGAGCCCATTTCAACAAAATTCTCGATTCGTTCGCATCTTTAATCACAAGGTCAAAGACTGCCCCGGCCACAACTGCCGCAGCCAGAGTCAGGGAGGGATAGGCGGAGACGTTGTTTAAGAGGCGGTCTAAAGGAGGAACGTGGCCTAGCGTGGAAAAAAACGGCAGGGTGTAACTCAACCCAAGAAACACAATGCCGTACGCTGCGAAAAACGGCCCGTACCTGCCCAGCCGCCGTAATACCGCCAAACCAAAAACGGCCAATAAAAAAGGCACCGCGCCCAAGTACGGCGCCAACTGCGTAACGGCAAGGTTCGACTTGTTGGCACCCACCAACCAGGGTAAAGCCAGGGAGAATATTCCTTCCACGGGATAACCGGTTCCCGTCGGCGATTTGAAGTGATAATTCCAATCCCATAATAATGTTTCCAACCCTGGAATAAATTGTGGGACACTTAAGAGGAGCGATATCAAACCCATTCCAAAAAGCAACGTAAATTTTTTAACACTGACCCTCTCAACGGCGAACAGATACAGAATCCAAAGGCCACCTATAACAAACATGTAAAATGCCGCTATAGGATGGCCTGCATACAGAGAAAAAGCCGACACAACCCCGGACCCGATTATTGTCAAAAGTCGGGGTTTAATTAAAGCTTCCCTCAACGTGAGCAGGAAAAGAGGAATCAGCCACGGAACATTCATCTCAGCGGTCATCATGCGTTTCTGAGCCATACCCGAGAATGCGAAAGCGACTGCCGTCAGTGCCGAGCCCGAGCGGCCCATGCCCATGGATCGTCTTGCAAAAACATATGCAAAAAAGGCCATCAGCCAAATACGGCTGATTAAATAAATGTTTGCTATATCGTCAAATTCAAAGGGTAAAGTAAGCAATTTTAATGGAAACAAATCTGTAGATATCCATACGCTTATCAGAGCTACTCCCAACTCTACCTCATCCACCCAAATCGGGAAAAAACCGTCAAAATATACTCTTCGCGCCAGTTCCCAAAAGGGATAGCAACTCGAATAGCCGCCTATGTCGTTGACCACCGCTTGCAGCAGGTTCATGCCCGCAGCCCAAACCGGCGTGTAAAACAATACGCACGATACCGCACTGACAAGCGCCACAACGGCGATTTCAACCAGTGTAATATCATTCTTCGGCATCCGGCTCATTATAACCAAATCTATCCGTGCGACAAACCGTAGTTTGCGCCGACAAACATGTTAGCCTACTATTTTTAATTGTGATAGTCGTATGAAGGTTCTTTTAATTAAACCCACTTCGCACACTGACGGAATTACTCCGCCTCTGGGGCTGGGCTACCTGGCCACGGCTCTTCGGCCCGCCCATGAAGTGAAGATAATCGACGGTCCTAAAGTATATTTGAACCGCCGGAAGCTCGCACGTATACTCGATACTTTCAAGCCGGATATGGTGGGCTTCAGCGTGATATCCCTCGATTTATATCTGACCGCATCTTATCTGAAACTTGTGCGAGAGGTAGTTCCCGACGCAATAACCGTCGTCGGGGGCCCCCACCCTTCCGCCGATACCGAAGACACCTTTTACAATTACATTCCCGATCTCGATTATGCATTTGTAGGCGAAGCGGAAAAGGGGCTGAGAATGCTCGCCGACTTCCTGGAAGGCGGCGAGCCGGGCGAAGAGGAGTTGAAGTCCGTTCCCGGACTGGTGTGGAAAGAAGGAGTTGAATTTCATAAGAACCCTCCATTTCGGGAGGCCGATCTCGATACCCTCGGTTTTGTGGCGTGGGACCTTATGGACCCAAGGACTTATCCGCCGGCGCCACATTCGGCTTTCGCACGAGCTTTTCCGGTGGCTCCGATCTCCGCCACTCGAGGCTGTCCGTTCGAGTGCAGATTTTGTGCCGCAGGGAAAATACACGGCAAAAAAATCAGACGCCGAAGTCTGCCTCACCTGATTGAAGAAGCCGAACTGCTGGTCAAAAAATACGGCATGAAGGAATTGCACATCGTGGACGATAACTTCACTTTTGACCGCGATTATGTCCTGGAGTTTTGCGAACAATTGGCCCGCCGCTTTCCACAACTGTCGTGGACCTGTGCAAACGGCGTGCGGCTCGACACCCTGGACAAAGAACTGCTTATCGCTATGCGCCGCTCCGGCTGCTACGCTCTGGCCGTCGGCATCGAAAGCGGTTCGCAGGAGATACTTGACCAGGTCAAGAAAAAATTAACTATCGAAAAAGTGCTCGAAAAGGTGCAACTTATACACGACACCGGAATAAAAGTCATCGGTTTCTTCTTGTTCGGTTTTCCCGGAGAGACTATCGAGGACATGCACAACACTCTCAGGTTTTCGATGCAGTTGCCACTAACGAGAGCGCAATATATGTTTTTCCACCCTTTTCCCGGCACTTATTATTATCACTCGACAATGCGTGATCACCCCGAGCGGCTCCGGGCGTTGCATAGCTCTTTCGAAAAGATAGCTTACATAGAAGAAAACATGACCGCTTCGCAGATGAGATGGATGCATCGATTTGCCTTCCTGCGATTTTACCTTAGACCTCGGCAGCTTTTTGAACTCGTGACATCGATTCGCAGTCCCGGTCACGCTTATCATATCATGCAGCGAATACTCCGCTGGATGGTTATAAGCTGATGCGCGTGCTGCTGCTAAATCCCCCCTCTCGCCTGCCGGTATTGAGAGACTACTACTGCTCGAGCGTGAGCAAGGCCGGGTACCTTTGGCATCCCATTGACCTGCTGGCGCAGTCCGGCAGGCTTTCGGCCAAACACGATTTGCGCGTGTTGGATGCGCCGGCTGCGAAATTCAGCGAAAGTGCTACGGCACGCTTCATTGAAAACTTTGCTCCTCAGGCGGTCTTCGCCCTCACCAGCGCCGGCACGTGGCGCGGCGATTTTGGTTTTATCGAGCCGCTAAAACGCAGAATCGGCTTTGTTCTCGCAATGAGTGGGGAAATATTCCTCGGCGACGCCGGAAAAATCCTCGAGGCGCATCCGTGGATAGATGCGGCTTTGCTGAACTTCACAGGCCCCGATCTCGAACGGTTCCTCGAAGGCTCGACTTCGGACGTTACCAACCTCGCATGGCGCGACGGAGATAAGGTTTTCGTACGCAGGGAAGGAGCGACGGGGACGTTTACACTGGGGTTGCCCCGGCACGACCTGTTCCCGATGGAGCGGTATCACATGCCGTGGCATCTTTATCATCCTTTTGCCACCGTTATGACCGACTATGGCTGCCCGTTCGGCTGCTCTTTTTGCAACAGCCGTACATTCGGCCATGCTCGACGCGATTTGGACGATCTAAGCGAGGAACTCGAATGGCTTCACCGGCGCGGCATAAGGCAACTGTTTATAAAAGATATGACCTTCGCATCGAGCCGGCCGCATGCCGTCCGGGTGCTCGAAACGATGATCGAAAAAGGGCGGGAATTTCGCTGGAACGCATACTGCCGCGCGGACCTCATAGACGATGATTTGGCTCTATTGATGAGCCGCGCCGGATGTCACCTTGTGCAGATAGGCGTCGAAAGCGCCGACGAGGCTCTGCTCAACCGCCACGGGAAAAAAATAAAAACGGAAACCGTCAGAAAAGCTTTCAAGATACTGAAAAAGGCCGGAATCAGCGCCGGAGCGCATTTTATCCTCGGCCTGCCGGGCGATTCTCTCGATGGCATCCGTCGTACCGTCGAGCTGGCGGTCGAACTCGATCCCGCTTACGCTTCGTTCAACCTCGCCATGCCTCGATTGGGAGCGTCACTCAATGACGCGGGGTGGATGGACAGGCCCCTGGATTCTTCAGGCAGCGAGCCTTTCTATGAACTCGACGATCTAAGCCCTCGAACCCTGGTCAGGGAGCGGGATCGCGCCATGAGGCGCTTCTATTTAAGACCGGGCTACTGGATAAAAACCGCCCTCGCAATAAAAACTCCGTATCAGTTGTGGAATCTCCTGCGCCAGGCGCGGGGGATTCTCACCGGCCGAAGAAGAAGTTGAACCCAAAAAATGCAGTTAAGCGCCCGCGCCCTTCGAGACGGCCTTCGGCCTCCTCAGGAACGCGGGTATCTGCCGTGTTCCTGAGGAGCGTAGCGTCTCGAAGGACACGGCAGATGCGAGTGCACTTTTTTGTCCAAAATCCAACTGCATTGCAGTTGAAAACAATCAAGTTAACTTATTGTTTTATAAGTACTTTTCATTGTTGCGTTTTGGCCGTTTTAACTTCAATTGCATTTTTCGGGTTGAATTGTTCTAAACGGTTAAGCACGCCAAGGCCCCTTTCCAAATTCGATTTTTGCTTTCATCATACGAACTTTAGATAATGTCCCAAGGAAATCTTCTAATGCGGAGACAAGTGATGAGGAAAGCCATAATCGTTGTTTTATTAGCGACTATCATAACCTTGGGTTCGAGCGCCGCCGCTTCCAGCCCACCGCCGAAGAAGTATACGCCGGTTTCCAGAAAGCACACGTGGAAAGAAAGGTTCATGGACATCGGCGTCATGTACGTGGCGCTTTGGGCCGGCTATTGCGCGTCGCAGCCGATAACGGTGGCTAAAATACAGGCCAAGGACTGGGAGAGAAACGTTTTCGAAATAGGCGGGGTGATTTGGGACGACGACTCATGGATATGGAACTTTGCCGCACATCCGATAGCGGGCAGTGAATATTACCTTTATTTCCGCAGTCGAGGATACGCGCCAAAGTGGGCTTTCGCCGGATCGTTTGTTACCAGCTTCGTTTTCGAGGAGTTAATCGAGACGTTCAGCGAGCCGTTCAGCTTCAATGACTTTTTAATTACTCCAGTGGTGGGGAGCCTTCTTGGATACGGCCGCGAGAGAGCGGCGCTAAGGCTTCTTCATAGCGATATAAAATTCAATCGTTTTATCGGCCATGTTCTATGGATCGAGACCAACTTCTGGTTCTTCGAAAATGCAGAGGTCATACCCGTCAGCCCGGACGGCAGAGCGCCGGGACTTACCTTTACAGCGGTGTTTTAACCTGAGCTTCTTGCAAAAACAAGGCAACCGAGCATATTTTACCTGAGACAAGGGATTTAAATCCCTTGTCTGTCGCAACTTTAGATATACCGATGTTAAGCAAACCATTATTTTTGCAAGAAGCTCAACCT
>CAZDAF010000194.1:0-7105 GCA_964503115.1 uncultured bacterium | reverse complement strand
TGCCGTTTCTCTCTCCCAACAGGAAATTCAACTTCCAGTCCCCGTTTTTTTGTTTCGTGGATATCCAGGCGGGATAAGAGAAAGTCCTTTTTAGACTTTTTGGCGGGCTTGCGGGGTTGCCGAAACGATCCGTGACATGATCTTTGATGATTGCCTGCGGTCGCTTCATATTTGGGCTTAAAAACAATGCCCGGTTTATTTTTTCGCCGGCGGGTGAAACTTCCAGAAAATCGCCTTGATCTACCTTAGCGAAAGCGCCGTCTCCGTCCCCATCGATCCAAACGCCCGGCGGCCACTTGCCCGATATATAAAAAGTGCTTTCCCGGAAAGTAATCGTTATCTTGTTGCCGGGGGGAAGGCTTCCTTTTTCGAGAGTAATGTCCAGTGAGGAGTGGAATACCCTTTCATTCTTCATCGATAACAATGATATCAATGACGATATTCCGGTGCCCTGCCATCGAACCTTGACATTGTCGAGTGGGGCTGTTATTCCCGGAACGACGGTGGGGGGACGAATATTGTAGAGAGGGTGTGGCAAAACCACGCTCAAACAACCGCCGGGGCTTATTCCATCCGGCCCGGCGGTGTAGGTCAGCGACCAGTTCGCCGGCGTGCCTGCTATGATCGGTCGATCATAATCGAGTTTGAAGCTTCCTTGCCCGTCTGCGTCCGACGGGCGGAGCCTTTTCGAATGCAGAGCGATCTCCGCCAGACGGCCTTTCCGGGCGCCCGACTCGATCAGCACTTCCAATTTCGTTTCGCCTTCGATGTAGACAGGTGGCAATGAAATCGCCGTCTCGATGATATCCCCCGACGAGCAGGAGGGGGGAAGCTTGAGCACAAGATCGGCCGGGCCCATCTCCTCGAACCAACCGTCAACATCGAGATCGGGTCGGCAATTGGCGGGAGCTTCGACGTGTACATGTCGCAATGCGGACCGGATAACTTCCATATCGAATGGCCGCCCGAAAATTCCTGCGGGAAAACGCAATCGCAAGGTGGGCGGCGGGTCGCCTTTTTTAAGTCGGCCCACTTTAACATGAAAATCCAGAGGGTAAGGGTGACCCCATACCATGGAATGAGACTCGAGTCGCACTGACCAACCCGATGTTAAATCGCCGCCCGGACAGCCGAAAATTTGCAATAAAATTATTGCGCCGGCGAAAATAACTGCGATTTTTAACGAAATTTCGCGATGAGGGGGAAATAATAGGTTGCGCATGCGATAAAGTCGGGTCGGGTTACCACTGGTTGCCGCCGGTCATGGCAAAAAAGCTCTTTATTTTCTCGTTGGTTTCTCTCAGCCGAACGCTCAATGTCTTGACGAAAGTCCAAAGCAGCCTGTAGGCTAGATCGTGGTTATCATGCAGAAGCCGCTCGAAGTCGTCTTTATCAATAACAATAAGGACGGTGTTGATATTGCAAATAGCGGTCGCCGAGCGGGGCGCTTCATCGATAAGAGCCATTTCTCCGAAATAGGTCCCTTCTTTCAGAACCACCAGCGCTTCCTCACCGATGCCTTGTATAATCTTGGATATACGTACCTCACCCTTTTCAATCATATAAAACTTGTCACCGATGGCGCCCTCTTCAAATACTTTTTCCCCGGCTTTAAAGACTTCCTTGTGGCATATACCCGCAAGCTCGCTCAACTCCTCGTCGGACAGCTCCTCGAACAGTTGTATAAGCTTTAGCTGTTCGGTTTCCTCGGACGGTCTTAATTCGACCGGTTTCTTTGCAGGCGGAGCCGCTACCGGAGACAACTTGCCACGGGCTGCGTCAACAACGGCGCCAAGCCATTCGCGTTTTATCTTTTCTTTTTCCTCCTGTGCAAGCGGTGATTTGAGCGCGCGTATCCAATGTAGAAAGTTCTCATAATCCTTGCCGAATTGACCGGCACCGACAAGATGCAGATAGTCGTTAAGAAGCTTTACGTTCTCTAAGTTAATATCCTGGAAAACTATCCCCATACCCGCGCCGAGCAGTCGCGATCCGACCTCACTACCCTTACTCGTGCGTACCACTTCACCCTTGATTAACACAGGCCGGTTAGTATCTTTCAGGTTAAACTCGATTTCAACGAGACTGCTCACCGGCAATGGTTTGGGAGTGCGTATAAATATTCGTTTTTTGCTGAGCTCGAGTATGTAATCGGTGTAATGAGTATCGATCCTTCCTTCCCGATCCTTTACCCGAATAGGAATGAGCGGTCGTCGAACGGCATTTCGGCCTGCTTGTTCCATAAAAATTTAATATAGCACTGTCTATGAAAAAAGCAAATAATTTTCAATATCTATGTTGACCGGGATCAGTTTGGCAATCCGGTCTGCGAAAATCCGCAGGCAGGATGCCTACGCCACAATTACCCCCCCAAATATGTCGCAGGCCAACTGTGATGTGTCGCATAGCCGTCGGGGCAAGTTTATACTCTCAGGCTTACCGATGATTACGTGCCGCTACAGATAGCGTGCGGGCTACCGGTCGGCCATATGGCTCGTTCCAGTCGCCCGTATGGGCGAATCAGCCTCCTTCGTCCACCACCTTACGGGTGAGATAAAATTCGCGGTATCTCTCGAAATCTTTTTCGTCCACGGAGGCATAAAGTATTACATACGCCTCATCTGGCCTGGTCAACAACTCCTGCTTGGCGCTGCCGGCAATTTCTCCGGTGATCGATGTGTCCGGTTTGAGGCGTTTTTCCCGCGATATTTCGACCTTGAAAGTGTCCTTGCTGAAGGTTTTTCTGCCCTGCTTGATAACCATCTTTAGGCGGATGGATTTGATGGAACTTGTGCTAAGATTGGTCAGTTTGAAATGCACAACGGGCTGGAAAGCGAGCATCCAGCCTTCGCCCTGGGTCTGTTCCCATCCGTTCTTTTTAATCAGGATGGAGATGGGTTTGTCGGTGATGACGCTTTTGTGCATGAAAGCGCTACGAGTGTTTTTGTAGTTAATGCGGTACCAGTTTTTCGTTTCCTTCTCGATAACGCGAACTTCCTGAGTTAACGGCCATTTATCGATGATCTTGAACTTTAACCCCGGGCCCGCGCGTACATGAGCTTTTTCGAGCGGTATCTTGAAGCGTCTGGTGGGGATAAGTTTGAGGGCTTCGGGTATGAGCGCCTTGGCGCGGTCGTGGAACGGGTCTTCCGGTGCAACGGCCTCGAAACGTTTGAGCGCCTCGAGCGCTTTGTCGGAATGCATGCTGCAAACGATGTTATAAAAATCGGCTTCCGCTTTCTTTTCGGGAGACTCGCTCACAATATCGGCCCATAGCCTGCCGGCGGTTTCGCACTCACCCTGTTCGGATCGAACCACCGCCCACATCCATCTTGCTTTGAAGTCGGCCTCGGGATCGTTTCCGGGGAAACCTTCGGACTTTTCGATCAGCGATTGCGTCTTCTTGAAATTTCGGCGCTTGAGTTCTTTTTCGGCCATATCCAGGAAGTAGGATCGTAATTTCGACCTGGCTTTCTCGGTAGCCGGGTCTTGCAGCAGCGCCTCGACCTCGATGTTGTCCGGATGTTCACGCATCAGGTTCAACATTTCTTGCGTACCGGCCTCGCTGTCTCCTGCTGCAAAAAGCGACTTAACCAGGGCGATGCGTGTAGTAAGGATTTTCTTCTTGCTGATGTCCCCTGTTTTGCGGTAGTGTTCGAGCGCCTTCGCCGGGTTGCCCGCTTCGAAGTCCAGGTCTCCCAGGCGATGGTGAGCCTCGGCTACTATGTCAGCGGGCTTACCCAGTTTGACGGCATTTTCGAGCCCGGCGCGGCCTTCGGCCTTGAGACCCTGGTCGAGCAGCGCCATGCCGAGACCGAAGTACGCGGCGGCGTTGCCCGGCTGCAACTTGATGAGTTTCCGGTATTCCTTGACAGCCACCTCGGTTTCGCCCAGCTTCCGGTGAGCTTCAGCCTTTTGATAAAGTTCTACAGGGTCAGGGGAACAAGCCGCCGTAAATACGGCCAGCAACACTATCAACACCCAACAACCTTTTCGCTTCATTGGTCGAAATCCTCCTTCTTTTTCCGCCCTCGGAGTCTGAGGGTGAAACCACCGCACTATAGCGTGATTGATAGATATACTACATTTAGCAAGTTGTCAATAAACCGGGCGGTACGAACCAAAATAATATATGCCCTTCCACCCTGAAAGCTTGACAATCCCGGCTACTTGGACTAGATTTCGATATATTCAACCGGAGTGAAGGAGGAATTTAATGAAGACAAGAGTAAAAATCCTGGCGTTGATCGTAGTCGTGCTTGTTATGGCGGCCGTGGTTTTGGCTAAAACCAGGGTAACCCCTGAAGAACCAGAAATGGGCCCCAAAACATACAGCATCAAAACATTTCTAAATCCCAACTGGGAAATCGCCATGCACGAAATGTTCACCCATTACCTGCAAGCCGCTGCCACATTCGGCCGAGGGGATTACCAAATGACCATAGCCTTTCTGCGGTGTATGGAGTATTACATCAACTTCCTGCCGGATCTCATTCCGAACACTTCTCCGCCACCCGAATCCAAACCGATCAACAAGGTGAAGTTCCGCAGGCAAATCGAGGAACTCAGGCGGAACACGATACGGCTGCGACGTATGGTCGAGATGAAAGATTATAAAAGGGCCACCAGCGTCGCGCCCGACATGGTTACAAAGCTGTGTTTCCATTGCCATCAGGATGCGAAGGTGCCGCCTCAGTGGCAATTAGGCGGATACAGGGTCGCAGACGAGTAAAAATTTAGAAAGTGGTCACTGGGAATTTATAACAACTTTCAACTGCCATAAATCTCTCAACACGGGTGTCACGGGCCCGTCCGGGTTCATGACACCCTTCGTAAAAAATATATCCCTTCTTTGAGGTTTGCAGCTTCTTGTCAGTCGTTTGCTATGGCGGCTTGGTATAGCTTTTTTGCAACCAAGTGGATGTAATCGGAATCCTTGACGCTTTTGGTCAGATGCTTCGGAATGGCATCGATGCCGAGCCGGGCTCCTGCGATGGCGCCCACGATAGCTCCGGTAGTGTCGACGTCTCCGCCGCATCCGATAACCGCTGTGACCGCCGCGCCCCAATCGTCGGGGTGGCGCAGAAATTCATACAATGCCGCAAGCACCGTCGATATGACAAAAGGAGTGACGCCGCCTATCCACCGCGCGGGCCCGGCCATCCCAACGGTAGTAATCCACGGTAGCGTATCGTCTTCGTCGTACTCCAATTGAGGAAGCAATTCTCGAATATAACCTGCCAACTCGGGCGAATACGGTTGAGCCGCTCGGGCGACGTTGTCGAGGAAGCTTTTGGGGTCGAGTTCTTTTTCGTTTAGCGCCAATGCGACAGCATAAGAAACGGCTGCCGCGCCCGCGCTCGCCCGGTCATCGAGATGCGTTACGACGCTTTGTGCTCGACTGACTTCCACCAACCCGTCGAAATCGTCGTGGAACCAAAGACCGATGGGAGAGGCGCGCATGGCGGAGCCGTTGCCCGCGCGGCCGGGCGGCGAACCCGACTTGTCGGGTGAAACGCCCGATACGAAATTCATCACCCCTTCAGTGCAACTCGCTCCGGCGCCGACGATGCGTTTTTCAGTCCATAGAACTGCGAAACGCTCGGCAATATCGCGAGCGTCAAATTCGCCCCGCTCGATCAAGGATTCCGCTATGGCCAACGTCATTTGCGTATCGTCGGTGTATTGTCCCAGCGGGTATCCAGGTATGAGCACGAAGCTCTCGAGGAGTTCTTTCGACGGAGGCAATGATCCACGTCGGTATCCTTCGAAAGGCGCGCCGAGCGCGTCTCCGACCGCGCAGCCCAAAATAGCGCCGGCGAATTTAGATTCAAGGTTGTTCATGGAGACACCTCCAGATATTGTATGCTATCGAGAGCCTGTTTTACTCGCGTTATCGAGATATCATCGAAGCACTTCATCGTCTGGCACCTGCGGCGTTTTTCGGCCGAGCATGGCGAACAATCCGCGTTGCCGGTGAGTATAGTCACCTGCGACCCGCGTGGGCCCCACACTGTGGAATCGGTAGGCCCGAAAACCGCCATAGTAGGCGCTCCTACCGCCGCCGCCAGGTGCGAGACGCCGCTGTCGTTGCCCACGTAGGCGGCGCATTTCGATAATAACGTTGCAAGCTCTCTCAGAGGCGGAGATTTTAACACTGGAATTTCACCTGCCTTCTCAAGGACATTTGCCACTGCTTCAGCGTCAGCAGGGCCTTCCAAAATAACCGCATGCCTGCCCGACGATAACCACCATTCGATAAACTCCGCAAACAGCTCGGGCGGCAGGCATTTCGAGCGCGCGCCGCTGCCGGGATGAATCACCAAGAGATTAGGTGGATCGTCCGCTCCGATAGCTCGAAGGAGCGGTTTAAGTTTATCCTCTATCACTTCAGACTCAAAGGTCAAACAATCGGCAGGGGCGTCTATTTCGAGTTCGCTCAAGGTAGATGCCAGATAATTTGCCGCATGCATTTTATAATCCGGCGGGGGGGTAGGGCTTGCAGTTATTATCTCGGCCCCGGTCGATTCGGCCAGGTTATCAAGAAAAACCTTATCGTTCGATCCCATCCAGGTGACGATGATATCCGCCGAGCCGAGGACGCATGCGTCGGCTTCTGAAAAAAGGCGGTGTATTTTGGAACCGTCGAGATTTGTCCAGCTATCGACCGTATTTTTGAAAAGAGGCCAGACACGGTAACTTGTGTAAGCGTCCAGTCTTGCATCATGGAATTTGTTTTTAAGAGAATTGACGGCGTAAGCGGCGATTACAAGGTCGCCCAGCGCGCCGGGGTGGATAATTATAATTCTCCTCGGAGCAGTCACGGGAACTGCGCCTCAGGAGTAAAAGGTTCACCGGGCGGGGCATACAAATCCCGGAGAGACTCGGGAATGACGGGTGGGTTATCTATTGCGTCCAGGTGTTCCTCGGCCAGATAAAGCATCGTCCCGGCGCGCTCGTGGTCCCAGCGCTTGATGGCTTCTCGAGCTTCTTCGAGCGCCTGCTCGGCGTAGCGAAGTCTCTTGCCGGCTACCGACAAGTGAGAGACCTTCTTTGCCGCTTCATAGCGGTTAAAATCTTTACGGTAACGCCCCTTCAGCCGGGA
>CAZDAF010000193.1:0-7110 GCA_964503115.1 uncultured bacterium | reverse complement strand
ACATTCGAATATCTCAGGATGACGGTCCGAAATCCGTATTGCTCACGGAAAAAATAAATATATTTCTCGGCTGCCAACTTCGATATACCGTAAGGGCTCAGGGGATAGGTGGGATGAGCTTCGGGTGCGGGAAAAGTGCTCTGGTCGCCATAAAGAGCTCCTCCGGTGGACGCGAAGATGAAGGTCGAGCATCCGGCGCTAAGGCATGCTTCCAGGAGCCTTACGGTGCCGATTATATTCCTGCGAAGATCGGTCAGCGGGTCGCTTACTGAATCTCTTACGCTTATTTGAGCGGCATGGTGGCAAACGGCCTCCGCACCCCAGGAAGACAAAACATTGGCAATATCACCTTCGGCAATATCCATCTCGACGAATTCAACCTGCCCGGGCAGATTTTCAGTCTTGCCGTTGGATAAATCATCAATAACTAAAACTTCGTTCCCCCCACCCGTAAAAGTTTCGGCAACATGCGACCCTATGAAACCCGCTCCACCGGTCACAACCGTTTTCATTCGTCATCCTCTTCGGAATCGACCTCGGATTTCTTTTTGTTTACCGCAGTGGAAAATTTCGACAAATACAGTTCAATAAAATTACCTTCCTTCAGTCCGCGAAACTCGATATAACCCAACACCCTCGCCATGACAAAAACGATCAACGCCACGAAAAACAGAATGGTGGCGGTCACCTGATCCCGGTACGCGGTAAGCGAGAAGGCAAACAGGCCGAAAACCAGACATAGGCCATAAAGTATGACAACAGTTCTTCTGTGAGTGTAGCCGAGATCTATCAGCTTATGGTGGACATGTTCCCTGTCGGCGGTACCGATTTCCTTGAGCGAGGCGATAGGTCCCTTGCCGTCGCGCAGTGCCCGGGCACTTCTCCGCAACATGGCCAAAATAGTGTCCATTATCGGGAATCCCAAAGCGATTATGGGAATCAGCAATGCCACTGCAGTGGACGACTTCATCGCTCCCACCACGCTGAAGTTGGCCAACGAAAAGCCCAAAAATAAACTGCCGCTGTCGCCGAGAAATATCTGCGCAGGATTGAAATTATAACGCAAGAATCCCACTATGCTACCTGCCAGAATCACGCTGAAAAGAGCCGTTTCGACTTTACCTTGGGAAATTGAAATCAAAAAAAGCGTCATCAATGCGATGAAGGTAACTCCCGCCGCAAGGCCATCAAGACCGTCTATCAAGTTTATGGCGTTTGTTATACCGACGATCCAAAAAAGCGTGAAAGGAATTGCAAGAAAGCCAAGATTCACCCCCTCCTTGATGAAGGGAACGTCGATTATTTCTATTACCATTCCACAAGCTATCATAATGGATGCAGCCAGCATTTGAAGCACCAACTTAAAAAGCGGCCTCAATGTGCGGAGATCGTCCATAACCCCGAGAAAAATGATTATCGTGGCGGCGAGTGCAAAACCTCTCAGGAAGCGCGATGAAAACCCGACTTTCCCAAGCTCGCCGTAACCCAACCAAACGGCGATGTAAAAAACAACCATGAAGCTCACGAAAACCGCCAGGCCCCCAAGCCTCGGAATCTGTACATCGTGTACCTTGCGATGGTTTGGGGTGTCAACCGCGCTAATCCGCAAAGCCTCTTTTCGGATAAGCGGTGTCAACAAAAGGCTTAAAAATAAAGCGGCAGAAAAAGTAATAGTGTATACAAGCATCGGCAGGACCGTTGATATCTAGGAGACAACGCGCTCGATTATTTCCTCATATTTCCTCGTACAAATTGAACGGGTGTTGGTTTTTTCCAAGTAAGCTCTTCCATTCCTCCCCAGATTTTCGAGCTTTCCACGATCATGGTACAACGCGAGTATTGCTTCCGCAAGCGCATTAGGGTCTTCAGGCTTTATCACCACCCCGCATTCAGCTTTCTCAAACATAAATGCTATCTCGCTGTCTTCATCCACCGACGCGATGATCGGTCTGCCACTTGCCATTATTCCGTGAACTTTACTCGGAACGGAAAAGTTGGAAAGCCCCTCTTTTAACGGAACCAGGTGAATATCAGCCGCCGAAAGACTTTCGGGAAGGCGTTCTTTGGGCTGATAAGGAAGGAAACTCACATTCGAAAGAGATAAGTCTTTCGCCATAGACTCTAAAGAATCGCGACTCGCGCCTCCACCCACCAGAAGATAATGTATATCCACATCTCGAGTTAACTCGGCACACTTCAGAACCGTCTCAAGCCCCTGGCTCAGTCCCATGTTGCCCGAATACATAACAATGAACTTATCCACCAGACCATATTGCCTTGAAAACGGCGTATCTTTCCCCATGGGCCTTATTAAATCAGTGTCCATCCAATTAGGTATGACGTTTATTTTCTCGGTGGATACGCCCTTTATTATCAACATTCGGGCTATACTTTCCCCAACAGGTACCATAACGGCAGCCTGTGAATAAAGGAACTTTTCCAATAAGTTACAGACCATTATAACCAACCTGTTTCTTACGGCTCCAAGCTTGATGGCGACATCGGGGTATAAATCCTGTATGTTGTATATACCGACCGTGCCTTTGAGCAACTTCAAAGCGAATGCCGTCACGCCGTTCAACAACGGAGGAGTACTCAAGTATATGACCACGTCATGGCGCGGAAGCAAAAGAGCGGTAACGAAAGAAGAGAAAAAAAATGTAAGATATTGCACCATTCGCTGGACAAACCTCCACCGATCTTCGCGCACGTCTCGCGAATATGTATACGTTCGGATAATGTCCACATCAAAAATACTATCCAGCTCGAGGATCCTTTTTGGCACAATCGTCCCAATTACACCCAAAAAAAACCCGGTTTTGGCACGCCATTCATTTTTGCCGGGACGTATTGAGGTCACAAATACATCTTCTTGCTCGTCGCTACGGCGATAACTCGGGCGGCCCGTGAGAGCGGTTACTTGGTGACCTTTACGTACAAGGTCAGCACCCAATTCCGCCATTATCTGACCGCTGGAGGCCACTTCCGGGTAAAAATGCTGATTTAATATTAGAATCCTCAACTGCCCTTACGCTCGACTACGCAACGGCCCATAACTAAAATGTCCATTTTAGTGCGCTTGAAACATTCAAATGCGTCCTCTGGAGAACAGACAATGGGCTCGTTCTCATTAAACGAAGTATTTAACACGAGGGGAACACCGGTTAGTTCCTCGAATTTCTTTATCAACGACCAATACAGAGGGTTGGTATCATGATGGACAGTTTGAAGCCTGCCTGAGCCGTCCACATGTGTGATCGCCGGTACCCGCGATCGCTGGGAAGGCAACACGTCGTGAACAAGCAACATAAAAGGGTTGGGATCTCCCACTTCGAACCATTCACCAGTCTTTTCCGCAAGAACGGAAGGTGCAAAAGGCCGGAACGATTCCCGATGCTTTATTCTGGCGTTAAGCACATCTTTCATCTCCGCCTTTCGGGGGTCCACCACTATGCTCCTGTTGCCCAACGCCCTGGGACCGAACTCCATCCTGCCCTGAAACCAGCCGATAACTTTTCCTTCCTCGATCCAATGGGCCGTTTTATCAACAAGTTGATCTTCACCAAGAACGTCGAATTGCACTCCCTCATTTTTCAGCAGAGTCTCGATATATTCCTGCGAGTAATGCGGTCCGGTATAAGCATGTTCGAAAACGAAACTTCTTGGCATTCCCAACACTCGGTGCCACACCCAGAAAGCGGCGCCGAGGCTCGTGCCCGCATCGCCCGCCGCAGGCGGTATGAAAAGCCCACGGAAAGGGCCCTCGCGCAATAAGCGACCGTTCATTACGCTATTGAAAGCCACGCCTCCGGTGAGACAAACGTTTTTTTGACCGGTCATCCGATGAAGTTTTACCGTGAATTCAAGTACGGCATCTTCGAGTGTGCGCTGCAAGCTCATAGCCACGTCCCGGTGCCGTTTATCCAGCGGCGTTTTCGGCTGCCTGGCGGGGCCGAGCAGTTCCTCGAGATGGCTGGTAAAAATACTCTTTACGACGGGAGATCCTTCCTCCCACACGTCTTCCAAAAATTCTTCCTCATGACAGAAATAACGAGAATTCAGATCAAAACCTATGCCCTCGTTCAGACTGACAAGCTCGCCGAACTCCTTCAAATAAACCGGTTCCCCGTAAGGGGCCAACCCCATTACTTTCCCCTCGTCGCCGTAGTGTGGAAAACCGAGGTACTGTGTAACGGCATTATATAATATCCCCAGGGAATGAGGGAAGATAACGCAGCCCTTCACATTTATGTTATTACCCTCCCCTTCGCCCCACATGGTGCTGACGAAATCGCCGAACCCGTCAATGCTGAATATCGCCGCTTTATCAAAAGGAGACACCAGAAAAGAACTGGCCACATGAGCCTTATGGTGCTCGACCCGGTGGAAACGCGCCCGCAGTATACCTTTCCCGAAAATGTTCTCGAGTTGATCTTTTACCTCGAAGGCTTTGGCCATCTTCTTTATTCTGCCGCTCAAAAAACCTCTTATGGAGGGCCTCCTTCTTAGAACATAAGCCACTTTTTGCAGGAAATGCGCCCTGGGATCGCGCGCGACCGCGACGTGATCTATTTCTTCAGGAGTAATGCCCGCCTCGGCAAGACAATAGCTAATAGCCTTGAACGGGAATCCCGCTGAATGTTTCTTGCGGTTAAACCTTTCCTCTTCCGCCGCCGCTACCAGTTCACCGTCTATAACAATAGCCGCGGCGGCATCGCCGTGATAAGCGTTTATACCAAGGATTACCATCTTCAACCTTTCATGACCTTCTCATGAAGCCGCTCGTTTGCTCAACTTTTCCGATCCGGCTCCAGCCAACTTAAGGTAAACTTGCGCTATCGAATCCGCAATGTGCCGGGCGCGCCACAGCCGATTAGCTTTTTCCCTGCCAGCTTCCCCCATTTTCTTGGATTTTTCGGGATTGTCCAATAACAAGGCTATCGCTTCGGCCATTTTAGAATGATCGCCAAACGGCACCAAATATCCCGTCCGGTCGTCATCGATTATTTCCGGTGCCGCCCCGGTGGCAGCTGCCACTACCGGCACGCCGGCCGCCATCGCCTCTGCAATTACAAGCCCAAACCCCTCATATAAACAAGAATGACCCAAAACCGTCAGAGATCGCATAATGTTGGAAATATCCGTCCTTCTGCCGGTGAAAACGACACGCCCTTCCAGCCCGAGCGAGCGGGTAAGCTCTTCAAGTTCCTTCAGGTACATTTTATCTTCCTCCGTATTAGCCCCTCCCACCACCGGAAAAAGAGCGCTTTCAAACCGATCCGCAAGCAAAGCACACGCTCGCAAAAAATGCTCGATGCACTTTATCCTTGCAACCCTCCCAACTATACCGACTAAAGGCGTATCATGCTCCACACCGATCTCATAACGGAAATCCTCACTCGCAAACTCTGAAGAAAATGCATCCACATCTACCGGGTTCCAAACGACTTTCATCTTCTTCTCGGGAAAGCCACGGTCTGTAAAAATGGCCGCGGTCACAGGCGAGTTTGCAATCATCATATCCGCCGTGGCCCTGAACCACAGACTCAGCAACCTCACCACCCACTCAGGTTTGATTATCGAGACGGAATGAACATGGTATATACTTGGAAGTCGCAGCAATCGCGCCGCCGGCCCCGCCCCCAGTATCTGGGTGGTATTGGTATGCACTATATCGATTTTATACTTTCGACAGAGCCGCCCGAAACGATAAACCGTGGGGAGAAAATCGGCCGCGTAGCGGGCAAGATATGCCGTTTTTAAACTTCGCTTTATAATGCTCATTCGCATAAACACCACCTCGGCGCCCATGCTCCGGTAGCGTTCCGCATAAGGGTTGTCTCCGGGTTGAACAACAACAAACTTAAACCGGTCCCTATCCATTTTTTCCATGACGCGGACCAGCACCTCGTCGTTGCCACTAATAGCTTCATCGAAAGGATTCACCACGAGCACATTAAGAGGGCGCCGTACGGAATTGACCTTGATCGCATCGGGAGAAACCACCGCTTTGTTTTTTTCTTCTGAACCAATCAAAACTTTCCCGTTCAATCGTTTCGAGAAAGACTGTCTACCGCCTGATTGAAACGACTCCTTTTCGTTATCCTAACAACCCCGTCACTCTCGGCGTATCACCGGTTTCAACAAAGTCATCCATGTTTGCATCGATTTTATAAACCAGGAAGTTACACCACCAGAAAACGAATGTTATCATTGAACCCGCACTATAGAGCCACGCCTCGAACATACTATTTAACAAACCCGCCACGATAATTGTCATTATAAATAATGTTAACATATGCAGTTCCGCACTCCTTATCTTTCGGATAAAAGCTAAAAACTTCATAGGGAAATAGATCAGATATAGCACCAACATAATTGTACCCACAATACCCACTTCCAGGATTGACCTTAAGAAACTGCTGTGGGCTTGTTTTCCAAACCTGGCGGTTGGGTCGAGCTTGTCGGGATCTCCTTCGGACGACAGCACGTAATCACTAACTCCAAAACCATAGCCCAACATAGGCTTCTCCTTGAATAAATCAACAGCTAACTCCCATATATATTCTCTTCCTCCTATTGTATCTAATGTCTTTTGCCGCAACACAACGCCCCTGAAAAAATCGCTTTGGAACATTTTTTCTACAACGGTGTAAGTAGCGCCAAGAAAAAGAGCCAAAACCGCCATAATAACTATTAAACGGCTGCGATAGTGGGCCGCCACGGCTAGTAAACCGGCCACTACCAAGCCGCCTATTGAGGCACGTGAACCACTTAAAAAAAGAGCAACAAAACCCGCTGCAAGCGCTGCGAGGTAAAAAAGCGAAAGACCTCTGTTGTTACGATTCCGTTCGTACCAGAAAAGGAAAAAGCTTGCGGGTATGTGAAGAACCATTGTAATACCGAGCATGTTCGGGTTGAAATAGACACCCTTGAGGCGAAAGACGAAATAAGGATCATACCGCCAATTCCAAAATATAAAACAAAGAATCACAAAAACAGTGCTTATATAAACGCTCAGTTTGAGCCATTCCACAATTTTCTCCCTGGAATCAATGTACTTCCAGATAGAAATGGAAAGTGCCAACACGAGCCACCAAAGGCTGATAG
>CAZDAF010000192.1:0-7214 GCA_964503115.1 uncultured bacterium | reverse complement strand
GCCTCATCAAAATCGTATTTCGTGTTCTGGTTTTCGCACGATTTGCATAAAAAGGACATGCGACTGCAACCATTATTATCGTCGCTGCGGCCAAAGTTACGGTAGTTACTTTTACTTTAGACATAATCTTTTCCCTTATTATTTGGTTTCGTAAAGGCAATTCACGAATTGTCATTAAAGCACTATTTGTAAGATCTCCTCTTCTCGACCACCCTTCCCAGCAGGACGAAACGGGAAGCGGAAACCGGCGGCTCTTCCGAACCAAGCGTTGCCAGCAAAGCTCCGGAAGGACCTTCGATAAAAAGCATCAGGGCACACCCATCTCCTCCCCGTGCTACGACATAATCGCCGTGGCGAGCAGGCAGATTGGGGTTGACTACTGCAACGTCTCCTTTCCTGAATGGACGGGTCGCTTCTACATCGCGAACTCGGTATCCGAAAAGGTTATGACCCCGCGTATCGGAATAAAATACGGTTTCAGACATTGTTATTTAGAGTAATGTTATATGGTAAATACTTCAACGCCATAAATGAGCCGGTTGAATTTATCTTCGAGCGGTGTTATGCTGACCGCCGTATGAAGTTAGTTAAAATACGGTTTCTGTTCTGTGCGCTAATAATGGCCGTGGTGGCTTGCCCTCACCCTCATGGTTCGTCGGGAATGATCCCGGCGAGTGCGCAGAGGATATTCCGGGGCGTGAATTACGAAAAGGTGTGGAGCGCCGCCCTGGCCGTACTGACCGAAGACCTCGAATTGCCGTTGGACGAGGTGATCCCCGAAAACGGACTCGTCTCCACAAAATGGGTCACTTACAAACGGCGGGCGGGGGATTCTCAGGAATCGAACCGCGCCTCCGCCGGAGCAAGTTCACCGATGCTTGTCGAGTACAGGGTGGTGGTATTGGTCAAGATAAGTCCCGAGGGCACGATGGTGCGCGCAAGGTGTTATAAGCGCGAGTTCAAACAAAGATGGACTTCGGTGCCCACAGACCTTGCCTTTGAAAGACAATATCTTAATCTCGTGGCCGCTCGATTAGGAGTTTATTGATAGGGTTCGAGGATTCGAGGGTAAAGGATGAAGTGTGAAGAATAAAGAAACTTCGCACTTATTTTTTTGTTTGTTCGATCAGCTCCGCTGGTTTCCAGTCCACCGGTAGTTTAACCTTGCCGTGAGGTCGCTTTTCATAGCAAAGAAACCCATGTTTGATTCCGTAATAAAACAAATCGCGGGTGACTTCTACATCGGCGGTGCAGTATTCGATGATTTCTTCGACCTTACCTTCTTTCCACCATTGCAGAGCCTGAAGGCCGTCGGCTATCTTTGGTTTACCGAGCGTCGTCGACGCCAACTGGTCAAGACTTAGGCGAAATCCCAAAAGATTGTAAATCTCGGCGAGAATGTCGAAAGAAGACAGGGCGGCCAAATCGATCTGAGTGTAGGCGCTTAAGACCCTGTAATCAAATCTTTTTTGATTGAATCCCACCACAAGATCCGCTTGCTTTAATTTCTCGATAAGCCTGTCGATATCTTTCTCACAATACACATCGAACTTGCGATCGATTGAATCCCATGTAACGCCGACGCTTACCCTCATAAGGTGCGCGTTATGCCACCCACCTACCTCTTCGGCGCTTCTTTGCGTTTCGAGGTCAAAAACCACCATGCGATACGAATCGGGATCGCGGGCGGGCTTTTTCTCGGCGATTTTTATAGGTTTTTCCTTGATACGGCTTTGTCCGGCAATCGCTTCGGGATCAAGCAGCATTTCCAGAACCATTACCGCCGCGAGTTTATCGAGCGGGACGTTGCCTGAGCCGCATTTCGGGCTGTGGATGCATGAGGGACAGCCGGTTTCGCATTCGCACGCTCGTATCAATTCGAGGGTTTTTTCCAGCAATTCCTCGATAACTTCGAAGGCTCGTTCCGTAAGACCCACTCCGCCTGGGTAGCCGTCGTAGACGAAGACGGCGCCTTTTCCCACTTGCGGATGAAGGGGATAACTTATGCCCCCCACATCGTCACGGTCGCACATGGCAAACAGCGGGAACAGCGCAATGGCGGCATGCTCGGTCGCATGTATACCACCCATGTAGTCGAGACCTCGGGATTTCAGACGCTTCGGAATGAAATCGTCCATCTCCCACCACAGGCCGACAGTCTCAAATGTTCGGGGAGGCAGGTCGAGCGCGTGGACGCTGAGTTTCTCCCGGGTCGAGGTTTTGCGCTTCTCGAAACCCGTTATTTGCTCGGTGACCTTGAGACGGCCCAGCCGTACCACGAAGTTCGCCGTCGGGCGGGATCGCAGCACCTCGAGTATTTCGGTTTCCTTGTCCGAAAGAGCTTTTGTATAATAAGAAGCCCGTGTGGGCCGCGCGTACGCGTTTCGTTCATCAAGATCGAGCGATTTGATCAAATGCTGCTTGCCACGGTGGAGGTATATCGCACCGGGATGAGTTTCGCTCAGCGCTCGTTCGCCGCTGACGGTGCCGATAATGTTCTGACCGTCCTCATCGAAAATGGTGTAGCTTTCCCCCACTGATCTGATATCGACGGTCCGCTGGGGTTTGCGTGAAGCGCTTATCCAACCCGATTCGGAAGCTCGCTCGATAAGCCTGCCGTTTTTCGTCTCCTCACTTAATGCCTTTTGCGCAGTTTCGAGGTCGAAGATTTCCTCATCGGTATCAAGGGGGATTTCCGCGGCTGCGCATACGAGATGATCGCCGAGTATGTATGTATTGGATGCGTCCGCAACGGCATTTTCGACGCTTCGGTCGAAGAAGTCCGCCGGGTGGCGCATGAAGTACTGATCGAGCGCGTCTCGACCCGCAACCAAAATAACCCCGCTGGGATCAAGGCCTCGGCCGGCGCGACCGCCGCGTTGCCAGGTGTTCACCACTGTTCCGGGATAACCCACCAGCACGCATACGTCCAGGCCGCCGATGTCAACTCCCACCTCGAGTGCGCTGGTGCTTATAACACCGTCAAGCTCGCCGGAAAACAATCTCGCCTCGATTTCGCGCCGCTCCTTGGGCAGAAATCCCGCACGGTAGTTGCTGATGCGGCGTTTCAGTTCGGGAGCCATATCAATCGTCCAGGTATGCATCAACTCGGTGATGACTCTCGATTTGGTGAATGCGATGGTCTTGAGGCCGTGCGATATGCTCAGCACGAACAGCTTCGCGGCCAGAGTGTAGGGGCTCGCGAAGGGATCCATGAAGACGAAGTGCCTCTCGCCCGCCGGAGCGCCGTTTTCGTCGATAACGTCGAAATCCAGGCCGGTAAGCATATTCGCAAGCCGACCGGGGTTGGCTATCGTAGCGCTCGATGCGATAAACTGCGGCTTGCTGCCGTAATGGGCCGCAACGCGTCGCAAACGGCGCATCACGCCACCGACGTGACTGCCGAAAACGCCTTTGTAGGTGTGAAGCTCGTCAAGCACCACCGTTTTGAGCTTTCGGAACCAGTGCTCCCACTTATCGTGGTATGCCAGCATGGACAGATGCAGCATATCGGGGTTTGAAATAAGTATGTGAGGCGGCTCCTTGCGGATTTTCGATCTTCGGTGCGATGGCGTGTCCCCATCGTAAATCTCGGCCCGTACCGATTTGCCCAGGCCGAGGTCCCGGATGACCTTGAGCTGATCCTGGCCGAGGGCTTTAATCGGGAAGAGATATAGCGAGTAGTCTTCTTCGCCTCGTAATATCTTCTCGATCACGGGGACGTTGTAGCACATGGTCTTGCCGCTGGCTGTGGGAGTGGTAATAACGATGTTTTTCCCGCCGCGGGCGGATTCGAGGGCTTGGGCCTGATGGGTGTAAAGAACTTTGATTCCCTGGCGGTTTAACGCTTCGGCAAGCGGCCTCGGCAAACCACCGCTTACACTTTGCGTAGCCACCTTCCGGGCGGAAATAAGACGATGATAGACCACTTGCCCGCTCAGGTCGGGATCGTTCTTAATAGCGTCGATCAGCCGGGGAACCATTTAGCCATGAGGATACCTTGTATTACATGGAAAGAAACCACGAGGAATTTACGAAAACGAAGTTGGTGCGTTTTATTTGTGGCGTTTTGCCCTTCCCGTTGAATGTGGTGGGGTGGCGTGATACCATCAGCTATGATGGAAATGGATGAGGTTAAGGAGGGCCGGAAGGTTCTCGAAATAGAGGCTGATGCTATCCGCTGCCTGGCGGATCGGTTGGGAGACGAGTTCGCTCAAGCGGTGGGCTTACTATGGAAATGTTCCGGCAAGGTGGCGGTAACCGGTTTGGGCAAGAGCGGATTAGTGGGCCGCAAAATATCGGCAACCCTGGCCGGTACCGGCACCCCGGCGATTTTCCTACATCCTGCCGAAGCCGTTCACGGCGACATCGGGATGTTAAGACCTGAGGACGTTGTGATAGCGCTCTCCAAGAGCGGCGAGACGCAGGAAGTGCTTGACCTGTTGCCGATTTTTAAGCGATTGGGGCTTAAGATAATCGCTATCACCGGCGAGCCGGGTTCGAGGCTGGGTATTGCCGCCGACGTTGTTCTGGACGCTTCGGTCAAGGAGGAAGCTTGCCCGCTGGGTCTGGCGCCTACGGCGAGCAGCACCGCGGCACTGGCTCTGGGAGACGCGCTGGCTATCACCCTTTTCCGAAAACGCGGCCTGACGGAGGAGGATTTCGCTTTTTTTCATCCGGGAGGCTCTATCGGGCGGCGGCTGTTGAGGGTTGGGGATATGATGCACACCGGAGATGAAGTACCGCTGGTGAAATACGACGCACCGCTCGAGCAAATTTTATTGGAGATGAGTTCGAAGCGACTCGGTCATACGGGCGTGCTGGACGGCGACGGTCATCTGGCGGGAGTGATAACCGACGGAGACCTCCGCCGAGCGCTCGAGGGAGCGGGCACTCTTGTGGATAAGACGGCCCGCGATCTGATGTCGCCGAATCCGAAGTGTATAGACTCCACCGCCCTCGCCGCACGCGCGCTGAAGATAATGGAAAATCATTCCATTACCGCGCTTTTCGTAAGAGAACCGAACGGGTCGCTGGAAGGTGTCATCCACCTTCACGACATACTTAAAGCTCGCGTCGCCTGAAATTATCATATAAAAGGATGGAACTTAAGAAATGGAACGAGGCCTTACCCAACGCTTGCTCGCCGTGAAGCTTTTGGTACTGGATGTGGACGGGGTAATGACCGATGGACGTATATTCAAAAGCGAAAGCGGTGAGGAGATACTGGCTTTTCACGTAAAAGACGGGATGGCGATAACTCGCCTGAAGGACGAGGGTATAGAGCCGGCCGTGCTGTCCGGCCGAGCGTCGGGCGCCTTGATGGCCCGGGCAAAAGAGTTGGGCATAGAAAAATTACACCTGGGCAAAAAGAACAAGGCCGAAGCTGTTCGGATAATCGCACGAGAAACGGGAACGGACATCGAAGCGGTCGCCTTTGTCGGCGACGATCTTCTCGACATAGGCGCGATGAAGCTGGTGGGGTTGGCCGTTGCGGTGGCCGATGCAGCCGACGAGGTGAAAGAGATCGCACACCTGGTGCTTAAAACACCCGGCGGAAAAGGCGCCGTACGAGAGATTGCCGAAAAAATACTTAAAGCCAAAGGCAGGTGGATTACCTGATAATGCAATTTGTACGGGGGAATACGCGACAGGGCCTAACGGCTAAAATGTGTCGCGCCTACCGTTCATCGATAACCTTTGCGCCGTATTCCGACGAGCATTAACACCCTATCAGGGTGGTATCACTTGTTCAGTTCATTCACTCGAAGGTTTGCGTACTTTAATACTGAGGGGTATCTTTAAAACGGGTGGGAAAACTTTGAGAACAATTTTCAAAGCGGTTTTTATGTCATTTTTCGTTTGTATGATGATTTTCGGATGCGGCAAGTCTCCATCGTCCACCGGCAAAGGTGAGCCTGGTCTGCCGCCGGGCATAGATATGGCTCTGTCCGGCGAGGTGAATTTTGTTGAATTTGAAGGAAAAGAAAAGGTCTGGTCACTGGTAGGCGGAGAGGCGACCTACTCGACGGAGGCAGGAGTGCTGAATTTAAAGGACGTGGAGGCTCATTACTACAAGGAGGGGAAACCCATTTACAGCGTTATCGCCGAGAAGGGCCGGTATAACACCAAGAGCAGAGTTCTGGATGTCAACAATGATGTGGTGGCGACGAGCGTGGACGGTTACATACTTCGCACCGATTCCATGCGTTATTCGTTCCGAGAGAAAGTCGCCATTACTCCCTCCCCGCTGGAAATTGAGGGAGAAGGTTTGCGTATGAGCGGAGTGGGCATGGAAGCCTTGCTTGATGAAGAAGTCGTCAGAATAAAGAAGGATGTTAAGGTTCATGTGGAGCCGGGTGTTTTGCGTCGCCGCAGCGAAGGGGGTCCAAGATGAATGTTACCAGGAATGTTTTCGTGCCGGTTCTTGTGGCGGTTTTTCTTTGTATTGCGGCAGTGGGACAAGAAACGGGAGGTAAGAAAAAAAGCGGAAGCGGTTTGCCTGCACAAATTGCCGAAAGCGACCAGCCTGTTCAGATCGAGGCCGACAAACTGGTGGTGTTTCAAAAAGAAAGCAGGATAATATTTACCGGTAAGGTCGTTCTCAAGCGCGCGCCCACTACCATAAGGTGTCGGAAACTTACCGCGCTCTATCGCAAGAAGGATTGGGAGGTCAGGAAGGCCGTTTGCGAGGGCAACGTGCGCGTGGTGCATCGGAACACTTTCGCAAAGTGCAAGAAAGCCACCTTCGATAACGTCAAGGGTGTTATAATCATGGAAGGTTCCCCGGTCATATACCAGGGAAATCAAATCTTCAGGGGCGATTTGTTGAAGTATTTTCTTAAGGATGAACGAATCACCGGCGTCAACGTTCGGTACCAGCGCAATCCCTCGCCTCCGCCTGTCGCCCCCAAGGCTCCTTGAGGAACCCGGCATGGCTGAAACCCTCAAAGCGGAAGGGCTCATCAAGGCTTACAGAGGACGTCGGGTGGTGGACGACGTCAGCTTTAATTTGGCCGCCGGTGAAATCGTCGGGCTGCTCGGGCCGAATGGGGCGGGAAAAACCACCAGTTTCTACATGGTAGTGGGAGTTATTCAGCCGGACGCCGGGAAGGTGTTTCTGCTTGACGAAGAGGTCACGCGGCTTCCCATGTACAAGCGCGCCAGGAAAGGCATAAGCTACCTGCCGCAGGAGCCGAGCGTTTTCAGGAAAT
>CAZDAF010000191.1:0-7216 GCA_964503115.1 uncultured bacterium | reverse complement strand
CTGACCGCGGTTATTATTTTTTCGGTGCTGGGAACCCTGGAATGTATCTGGCGGGTTCGAGGATACTCCGCAAATCTCAGGGACGACCGAGGTCTGTGGGCGCTGGCGCGACGCAAGATCAAGGCCGACGATCCGCACCAAGTTGTGTTTATCGGTGATTCACGCATACAAAACGGAATCAATCTCAACGCTTTTCACGAATCATTTTCAGGACCCAAGCCCATACAACTGGCCATGGTCAATTGGGCCGCAGCCCCTGTCTTGCGTCATCTTGCGGAGGATAAGTCATTTAAGGGAATTGTGATCTCCTCCGTCAGCAGATGGGATCTGCGAGGCATGCCGGAAAAATGGGAAATGGCGGAAGAATATATCCGTTACTATGAAACTATTACCCCGGCAGATATAATTAATCAGCATATTTTGATGTTTTTTCAACAATTATTTGTTTCTATTTCCCCCACCTTGAGTCCCGGGCAGATATTTCCAAGCCTTCTAAAACATAAATGGCCGGATAAGTCGCACGTCATCTTATATCGCGATCGATCGAGACTTGTCGATTACTCGAAGTTTGTTCATCTCGAAACGCGTCGGAAAAGGTTTGAGAAGCGAGGTGTGACGGGAGGCGATTTCATCGGTATTACACGTGCGGATCGAGACCGCAGTTTGGACGAAATACAACGGGCGATCGCCCGCATTCAGGCTAGAGGAGGGAATGTCGTTTTTGTCCGCCTTCCAACAAGCGGGGTTGTGAGAGAATGGGCGAAGGAAAAGTTCAGGGAATTTTACTGGGATAGCTGGAGAAACCGCACCAGTGCCATCACGATTCACTTCGAGGATCATCCTTCCTTGTCCAACTTCGAGTGCCCTGATTACGTACATCTCAGCCACAAAGACACGGTTCGTTTCTCAAAAGCTTTGGCGCTTATCGTCATCGAGAAGCTGAAAGATGACTCTGAAAGAAACAAGTAGTTGAAATGGAGATATAAGTAATATCATAAAACGGATGACCCGCGAAAGACAAGGGCGGGAATGATTCACTCTCATGAATGAACTTCCATGGGACTAAGCGGCCGATTTTTCAGTGAACACCAAGTTTTAAGAATTTGACGTTGTTTGTAGCATAAGCTATCTTTCAAAAAGTATTGTTATAATGAGTGATTTTGAGGATAAACATCGGACCGGCGCTTTTCGCGCGGCTCTTTTTGTCGGGCTGTGGTGGGGATTTGTCGAGACGATTCTCCTTGTCTGGGATGCCCGTCCGGCATATTTCACGTGGGGCAGATACCTTGTTGCATGGGCGATCATCACGTCTTGCTCGGTTGTGATAACTTTTTTGATCGCGGTTCCTGTATCGCGATTGTTGGGCCGTCGGGGCCGGGCCGAAGGCGCTTGGGCTACGGCATTGCTCGTACCTGTCACAACGATGGTTGGAATGAAAATCGCTTTGAAGGTTATCCCTCCCCAACCTCGCTGGATACCGAATTTTTATGACTTATGGTACTTGCCGTTCATCCTCATCGTGTGGTCGGTGGTAATGTTCCTGCTACTTCGTTACCTGATACAGATATTTAAAAGGTTCCATGGCGGTGCAATTCCCTTGATAATTACGGGCTTGTTTGTTGCGGCACTGGTGGTTGTCCCGGTCATACGCAATCCATCATATCTGCGAGGACACTCGTTTCGGAAAAATCTACCGGACGTAATACTGATAACCATTGATACGGTAAGGACGGATCATATGGCCTCATATGGGTACTTCCGACAAACAACTCCCTTCCTAGATAAACTGGCTCGGGAGTCTGTAGTGTTTGATAATACCGCAGTGCAGATACAATATACACTCGGCAGTCACACGTCCATGCTGACCTCCCGGTACGCCTCGGAAATAGGCATAAGTCAGGTCGGAGCATCGCTTGATTCTCGATATCCTACTTTAGCAAAGGAACTTAAAAAAAACGGTTACCTTACCGCCGCTTTCATTTCGAGTTTTGTGCTCAATCGTATCTTCACAAAATCGCTGGGGTTTAACGTATACGATGACGCGTTTTCATTATATTCATGGGCGGGAAGTTCTAATGTTTTAACGCTACTGGAACTAAGTCCCATTTCCTCTCTTATACATTCTCTTTACCATTTCGAATTAAGTGATTCTCAGCGACGCGCGGATAACACCACTCAGACTGTTATCCAATGGGTAAAGAACTGCCCCGAAAACAAACCGCTTTTTCTTTGGGTTCACTATTTTGACCCGCATTTCCCATTGGATCCACCCGCTCCCTTCAATCAGCGATTTCATACAACACCCACATTGAGGGCGTTCACCGAACGACGCATTGATTTAAAAGTGTTGAAAAATAACTTCAAAATACCGCCGGAAAGCGTTTATGAGCAAAATAATCTCTATGACGGTGAATTGGCGTTCATGGATTACTGGATTGAACAATTATTTAAGGACATCCGGCAACAAAGGAATCGATGGGACCAGTCTTACGTTATTGTTATTGCTGACCATGGAATTAGTCTGGGAGAAAATTTATACATAGGAAAATTAGATCAGCTTTATGACACAATCATACGTGTTCCGTTTTTCATTCGATTGCCGGATGGAAATAGTCAACGGATTCATGCTCAAGTTGAAGCAATTGACATTATGCCCACTGTCCTAGATTTACTCGGCCTAAAAGGGCCGCCTGAAATGAGAGGGCGCAGCCTCGTACCGTTAATAAGAGGGGAGGAAGTGCAACCGCGCCCAGCCTTCAGCGAGACATTAGCGCGGCCCGTAAAATACTCGATCAGAACTCCGAAATTCAAACTCATATATAGAACAAGCGCCAGTATACCTTTCCAGTTATTCAACCTTGAGGAGGATCCGCTGGAAAAGGAAAACCTGGCACTGCGAGAAAATTACCTTAAACGTCCGGAGATCAAGAAGCTGATGAGCCAGTTGAACCGGTGGATCAGGAAATATCATAAAGGACGAAAGGTAAAAATGGCTCCCTTAACTCCAAGTACCGTGGAAAAACTTCGCGATTTGGGATACATCAGATGATTCTCTTTTTGCGCTTTATTTTTTTGCACTCCCTGCCACTCGGCTTTGGTGTGACAAAACAAGAAGCATTTATATGTTTTTAGATTGTTTTCGCCACACCCATAACATCGATAAATGCAAAATCCAAGGTAAAATCCTGATGATCCATGTTCATATCTCAGACCCACCGCAGGATTTCCCCCTCGATACTACTTGATACTGGAGGCGACTTCTTATATAATATCCATAGTCTCATCGTAAACTAAATTCATTATATTGTAACAAAATGCCAAGGGGAGGGTTGTCGGAATATTTGTGGTTTATATTTACCTGACCCGACAAGAGAAATTGCAATGAAACATCGAAAATATATGACAACTACAATTGTTCCCCTTTTCTTGTTCTTTTTTATATTCCCTCAACCCGCTTATGCCTACCTCGATCCCGGAACCGGCAGCTATATATTTCAACTCCTCATAGCCACCTTGTTTGGCGCATTATTCGCCATCAAACTCTACTGGAAAAGGATCAGGGGCTTTTTCGCCAACTTGTCGCCGAAAAAGAAAAAGGCTGAAAAGAGTAATGACTGAGGAAGTCGTCCAAAGCTCTTTTCGAGATCCGAGTGGATTTCTTTTTTATCGAGATGGCTCTATTTATCGCCGGGTAAACGAAATATACCGTGAAAATTATGATCACTTGATCGATTCCGGACTCTACGAAACGCTCGTGGAGGCGAATTTACTGATTCCTCACCTTGAAGTTGATGCTTCGCATGCACCTGCCGACGGGGCTTACAAGATAATCAAGCCTGAATTGATACCATTTATATCGTACCCTTATGAATGGTGCTTTAGCCAACTTAAAAATGCGGCGCTGACTACACTTGAAATTCAGAAAAAATCGATGGAATTCGGAATGTCGCTGAAAGATTGCAGCGCTTACAATATACAATTTAGAGACGGTAAGCCCGTACTCATTGATACCCTTTCCTTTGAAAAGTATCGCGAGGGCCAACCGTGGGTTGCATATAGGCAGTTTTGCCGGCACTTTCTTGCCCCCTTGGCGTTGATGAGTTATAAAGATATTCGGTTGAACCAACTCTTTCGAATTTACATGGATGGCGTGCCTTTGGATTTATCCGGTTCGCTTCTTCCTCTTCGCACTCGATTTAAATTCTCACTGCTTAACCATATTCATCTTCATGCTAAAAGCCAAAAGTATTATGCCGATAAAACCGTGAATACATCCGATCTCAAAATGAGCCGCCTGTCTTTTCTCGGTATTGTTGACAGCCTGGAATCTGCAATTAAGAAATTGAAATGGAAACCCCGGGGTACCGAATGGGCGGAATATTATGAGAATACGAATTATTCTTCGGATGCACTTGTTCACAAGAGCAGGCTTGTATCCGAATTTTTTGACGAGATCAGTCCGAAGATTGTTTGGGACCTCGGTGCGAATGAAGGACTGTTTAGCCGCATCGTCTCTAAAAAGGGAATTCAAACCATTTCCTTTGATATGGATCCCGTCGCGGTGGAGAAAAATTATCTTAAATGCATTGAAGACGGCGAAACCAATGTCTTACCTCTCCTGCTTGATTTGACCAATCCAAGTCCGGATATCGGCTGGGAAAACCGCGAGAGAATGTCGCTATTGAAACGAGGTCCTGCGGATGCCGTTTTAGCGCTTGCTTTAATTCATCATCTGGCCATTTTCAACAATTTGCCATTTCACAAAATTGCTTTCTTTTTCAATAAGGTCTGTGATTCGCTTATTATCGAATTCATTCCAAAAAGTGACTCGAAAGTTAAGATATTACTTGCGAACAGGAAGGATATTTTCCCCGATTATTCGCAGCGTGCCTTTGAGGATGAATTCAGTGTATATTTCACTATAATAAATTCTGCGAAAATCAAGGATTCCGAAAGGTTCTTATACTTAATGAAAAGGAAGAAAACATAAAACGCTTTATTTTCTTAATCCCGAACTTTAAAGTTCGGCATTGATCATCCGGTGAATTAGATCACCCCGCGCGCTCGGGTATATCGAATAGTTCCAACCCGGACAATCGTGAATGGTGCGAAGTTTTTAAAGCACAGAAGTGGAAGAATGGATAATTTCGCACAGAGAACTAATAACCGATAACTGATTTAGAGCTTGAATCCTTTTGCAAAGGGATTATAATCATTATTAGAAGGAGGTGATGGATTTTCATCCTGTAAGACCGTACCCGTGGGGGCGAAATGGTCTCGACGGGGGTGAAGCGGTTTTCGGTGGCGTGCCGAGGCCCCGCGACCTCGTTAAAAGCGGGAACCAATTAACTGCCGACAGCAGTGAATTTGCTATGGCTGCTTAGTACGTAGTCATCGGGATCCCGGGTTTGTCCGTCGGCCCGGAAAATCCCGTCGTATTGACGGACTCTGGAAATGCCCTCCGCCTGCAGGGTATTATCCGAAAACGCAGCGGGCTACTTCCCCCGGGATCCCGTCCGTGGGAGCCCGCCGGGAAAAAATAAAACGCGGACTACGCACGTAGGCACCGTTTTCCAAACACCTTCGGACGCGGGTTCGACTCCCGCCGCCTCCATTGCTAAAGCCCTTGTTTTTATTGGGTTTTCTAGACTTGCTGTTTCCCGTTATGCGCCGGTTGTGTGGCGTCAAAAGGGAGTATATCACCTACCGCTTCCGTTATTTCTGCCAAACGCTTGTTGCTCGCCCGCGCATAAATATTCATCGTCAACCGGGGATCGGAATGCCGAGCCAGAGTCTGCGCCTCTTTGACGTTCGCGCCCACTTCGATTACGAGTGTGATATGAGTTACCCGAAGAGCGTGAAAATCAAGCTTTCCCTGCCCGACAACATACTTGGGAATTCTAGCGGCTTTTAAGTCCTTATTCAGTTCACGGGCCGGGTGTGACGGCACTTTGAGCAATGGCTCATCCGGTTCTTTCCTCCGCGTGGAATCCACTAGTCGATCAAGAAGTGCCTGAGGGAGGGGTTGAATGGCTGGTTTACGATTTTTCGTAGTTTCGGGCCGCAGGCATAAAGCCTTCAAATCAATGCTGAGGTCTCCTACTTTAAGTTGTTTCAATTCATTCGCTCGGCAGCCAGTAGTAAGAGCCACTTCATAAATTAACTCTCGGTCAGGGGGCGCAACCAGCAGGAGTCGGTGAATTTCATCAATAGTCATCGCCCTGCGCTGAGTCCGTGGTGTTGAGTCAAAACTTTCGGAACCCTGCAAAGGATTCTCAGAAAGGTAACCCCTCGATATTGCCCACCTGGAAAAACTGCTCAGAGCTTCACGATAATTATTTAAAGTTTTTCCAGCGCGTCCGGTTTTTTGAAGTTCACGAAGAGCCTTTTCAATACGAGGGAGAATGCCGATGAGATCGGCCAAAACTTCTATACCAAGGCGTTCTTCCCACCAAGCTAAATAACTCCGGCGCATTCGTCTGTGGACTTTAGACCATCCCCTGCCGCCTCGCCCGCCCTGGGATTCACCCCACGTCATATATTCGTCTACCGCCTCTGAGAAAGGTCGTGTAGCATGCTTTTCTGCGCTCCTGGGCGCTGGGCGATATCCATTCCTGATTTCATCTTCTTGCGCCTGCACACGGTGGGCAAGCTTTATGGTCTCGGTCTTGGTCGGATAACCCGTTTTGATTCTGCGCCGCCCCTGCCGGTCAATAATTTGATATCGCCAACGTGGGTGGGGTATTTTTTGGCCTCTGCCATTCAGAAGATCAATCCGTTTACCCGTTTTAGGATCGGTACGAGTTTTATATGTTTGAAAAACACGAGCCATAATTATTATACCGCAAGCGGCGATGCTGCTTCCAGTTCATCTCTTTTGATTTAAAATTTCCGAATAAATTCCGTCAAGTATTATTATTCCTTCCTATCATATCAATAGTTTTTCTCGCACCCTTCTCGGCCTGCTCTGCCCGGGAATTCAACCAGTTTAAGACCCGGCCCGTGATCCACACCGAGCGCCCGCCGAGCCTCACGGGTGGCGGAAGCTCATGCCTCGCCACCATCCTGCGAATTGTCCTGTTGCAGACATTGAAAACTCGCGCCATTGCGGCCTCATCCAACAATGTCTCCTTCGGCAATTCTCCAAGCGCCGTGATAATCCTGACCTGCCCCCCGAAAAGTGGTCCAGGCCTAAAGTTAGAATTTAGGCTAAACT
>CAZDAF010000190.1:0-7253 GCA_964503115.1 uncultured bacterium | reverse complement strand
GAAAAAAAATCTCGTGCACATTCCTCCGCGAGGACAACAATACGTAAGACGGAAGTTCAGCACAACCACGGCGTCGCATTCCCGGAACAACATCGAGAGTTTGAAAAACTACATCCGAAAGCTCGATAAGGAAGTTCTGAGAATGGAGCAGCGCTGGCAAAATATAGAAGCGGGCCCCAAGCCTCTTGGCTCCGACGACCTTTATCTGGCCGCCGACGTTGCAAACGACAATATGCTTTTGAACCGAGGCCGCGTCATACTGAAGCGGGTAAGCATAGAGGACGGCGATCCGCCGCCCAGATGCCCGGACGGGCTGGCGGACATATACAGCGTTCCGGAGGGCATTCTCGAGGTTCGCGGCAAAAGTGTCGAGCCCGTCTGGTTTCACCCCGATTGGTCGTTCATAGGCGCCGGCCTGCCCTCCCCCATTAAAAAATTAAGGAAAGCGTTTTATTCCGGCGGCGGATCGAAAAACACCCTCGATCTCGGCGCAGGTATACGCATTCATCCCGCAAACTTGCCCGGCGGTGTGGTACTGCCCGGATGCATCAGTGTTCCCACAACCGATATGAAATCCCTCGACGAACACACCAAGGTGGGAACTCGCGTCTACCTGTATGAAGGCGGCGCTTACATCGCAGGCGGTAATTTGAGTAAAAAGAAGAAAAAAGACTTAATAGCTTTGCAAGCTTTCCTGACTCTCCGCATGCGTGCCGCCGACCTTGATAAAAACTATCTCCTCTTCGATCTGAAGCGAAACCATGGGTGGATAAAACGCGGCGAAGTGATAGTGCGCACGTTAAGAATGCGCGTTGTGGGACCTTGTTTCGGAAAAGATCATGCCGACGAACGGCGGAGATTTCGCATGCCGCGAGGTACTTTACTGGTGCAACGACGTATGGATCAACCGCCCTGGTACAAACCCGATTGGATGTATAGAAAACAGGGTAAAACCGTCCCCGGTCCCATGGGGTCGGATAGAATTCAGCGAGGTCTGATAGGCTCTAACGCGCTGTACCTCGGTGGCGGAATTGTCATCCACGGCAAGCACGACAGGCTCGTACCCGGCAACGCCATCGATTACGTGGCTATCGAACTCGACCAGCAGGATTTGCAGTGGGTGTGGCGCACCATACCGGCAGGCGGCGTGGTCATCCTGAAATAGCCATACGTAGCAGAAATCAGCCGCAAACCGCCTCGAACACACGCATAAAATTCTCCCCCAACACTTTCCGTACCGTTTCCTTCGAGTGGCCCCGATCCAGCAGGCGTTGAGTGATCCTCGGAAGTCCCGTGATGTCTTCGAGCCCTTCCGGCGTGGTTATGAATCCGTCGAAATCGCTGCCCAGCGCCACGTGATCTTCGCCGGCGACCTCCATACAATGCTCGAAGTGATCTATTACCGTATCCAGCGGGCAGTAGAATAGGTTACCGCTTAAAAAAGTCGGCGAAAAGATTATTCCGATAACACCGCCGTTTTCGGCGACGGCGCGTACCTGGTCGTCGTCGAGGTTGCGCCAGTGGTCGTGCAGCGCCCTCATGCCGATATGGCTCGCGATAACCGGCTTGGTGACCATCTTCATCACGTCCCAAAAGCATCCGGGAGCCACATGCGCTATATCGATCATCACCTTGAATCGCTCGAGTTCGCGAACGAGTTCTTTTCCGAACGGTTTCAGGTTTTTGTCGGCGTTGCGTACGTCGTTCGAGCTGTAGACGGCTTCATTTTCGCTGAAATGGCCCAGTATGAGATATCGCATGCCCTTTGCATGGAAATGCTCGACGGCGTCCAGTCTACCCGAAATTATATGCGCCCCCTCGACACCTATGAACACCCCGATCCTTCCCTTTGCGACGGTCTCCCGGGCCTGCTTCGCCGTCAGTACGAGCTCCAGCTTCCCCGAGTTGCGCAATATTCCCTTGCGAATCCGGGTGATCATCTGATGGCCGCGCATAAAACAGCTTTGGGGACGGAAGGGATGAACCACCACCCCCTGCCCCGTAAGGTTAAGGCCGCCCTCCTCCATACGCGGGATGTCCAGATGGTTAAAAAACGGATTGCGCGGAATGTAACTTCGATGCCGCTTGCGAATGTTATATCCGAAAAGATATTCCACGAGCCACGTATCGGCGTGCAAGTCCGCCACTATGCATTCGTTATGGAACTCCCTGACTTCGGGTCTCACTTCAAAAGAAGCCATCATTTAACCTCCTCGGTTTTCAATTCAGCGGCTTCACCGTGCAAACGCGAAAAACTGACGCCTGAATATGCGAGGATTATCGCCCCGGTCGTCGTGGTTGTTATTATGTAAAGCGCATGCACGAGCACGGCGTAGCTCAAACCCCATTCGCCGAACATGCCCGGCTCGATGCCCGTGGCGGCGATACCCCCCTGGGCGAACTTCACCACCAGGATGATCGCTACGGCCTTCTTGGTAGCGTAGTGAAACGTGCCCACAAATCCGGGCGAAGCCGGTATGGCCGCCGCCACCGCTCCCGCCGCCAGCAGGAACAATTGTTCGGTAAAGGTGAAGTTCATACCCGGCACACCGAAAGCAAGTCCGACACACCATATCGGCCACAAGTTGGTTAAATACACCATCACGGACATGAACAAAAGCACCAGCACCTCGAACGGGCTGGTCAATATCGCAAGGCCGTCTATAAAAGAATGCGCCAGCTTCCCGGCGCTACTGCGAATTCGCTCGGGCAACGGCCCCAGAACCCGGTCAAGAGTACGCAACGTCCAATCGCGCCGCTTGACCATGACAATCATCGCAACCAGCCCGACGGCGCTTATAAGCCCGAACGCCTGTCCCGCGCTCTTGAAATAAACCGTCCATTCTCCTATAAGTTCCTTCGGGAAGGGAAACAGGATAAAGGTCAACGCGAGCAGCGCCAGCGCCAGGATAACGTCGAATATGCGCTCGACGGCGATAGTGCCCAACGACGCCGATTTGTCCGCGCCCTCCTTTTCGCCTATGTAGACGGCGCGCGCCACTTCCCCGAGCCGCATGGGCAAAACGTTATTGGCGAAATACCCCACTATCGTCGCGCCCATTATCCCCCAAAACGAAACGGGCTTGACATGACGGTATATGTATTGCCACCTGACCGCACGCACGACGAGGTTCAGAATGTAAAACCCGAATCCCACGAATATCCATATCGGGTTCAGGCCTCCGATAACCTTAACGAGTGCCCCGAAATCAATACCGCGAAAAGCGACGTACAGAAAAACGCCGCTTATCAGTATGCCGATCCAGAACTTGCCGCTCTTTAATACACTACCGGCCATCGAGCCGGAATGATACACCACCGGCGCAACTTGCGCCAGCACGTACAAAGACTTTTTGATCTCAACTTACAGTTGCGACCCCGCCCCGACGGGGTCGCCCTTACCGACTCAATACCTTTCCTTCAACTTCAGGGAGATTCTGTCCGAGAGCGCCATGACGGTGAACATGGGGTTGACGGCGGTGCAGGTGGGCATGATACCGGTGTCCACTATGTAGAGGTCGTCGAGGTCGTGAGTTTTTCCGTCGGGGTCTATTACGCTCGTGGCGGGATCGGCGCCCATCATGGTGGTGCCGAAAACGTGGTTGGCGGCAGTTATAATGTCGGTAGGTTTTAATTTCATAGACCTGATCCTATCCCCCGAACCGTTGGCTTTTATTACGTTATCACCAAGCTTGTACAAACCGTGGAGCAACGAATGCGCTCCCGCCGCCTCGAACAGGTCCGCAAGTGCTCCCATGCCTTTTTTCAAGAGGTCGGTGTCCCTCTGGCTGAGGTTGAATTTCAACACCGGATCCCAGCCTTTCTTTCGAGCGCGCACCTCACCTGTGGACGTTCCCTGCACTATCACATCGAACGGAGCCATGTGCTTGTATCTGGCGATGTAAGATTTGAACTCATGCCCGAAACCGGGGAATCGCACCGCCAAAACGGCGGGCGGCGACCACAGGCTCTCGAGCTTATAGCCCTTCTCGATGTGCTCTATGGAACAATAACCCTGTGTGGCGCCTTCCCACGGGTTGACCACCTCGTCGAAAATGCCCATGATGGCCCCGCCGGGGTGGAAGATAAGGTTCTTGCCCACCATGCCGGAGGAATTTGCAGCGTTGTCGTTCTTTTGCAATATTGTCGGCGTGCCGATGACTCCGGCGGCAAGTACCGTGCAACGCGCTCGTATGTCCAACGTCGGGCCCTTGCGTTTTGTCAAATGATCGACGGCGCGAGCTCTCATACCGGCGACGCGCTTGCCTTCGACTATCAACTCCTCGGCGCGCATGTTCGAGTAAACGCGCGCTCCGGCGGCTATGGCGTCGGGAATGAAAGTCAGGTCGGTGCTCCGCTTGGCCCCCGCCGGGCAGCCGGTGAAGCATTCCGAGCAGCCACGGCAGTCGACTACGTTGCGATCCGTGGGATGACTTTCGATGCCGAGGCTGTCGCATCCCTCTTTGAAAAGGAGATTACGGCGACCCAAAATTTCCGTAGGACTGGGTCTAATAGGCCAATAGTCCCATATTTTTTTAAAGTGCGGCTCGAGTGCTTCGCTGCTTATCCAATCTATCCCGTGTTGATTTTTCCACTGGTCGAAGACGAATCCGGGAGCGCGTATGCAAATGGCGCTGTTGACCAACGATCCGCCGCCGAGGCAAATAGGCTGCATGGTGGGCATGGCAACGTTGCCCAACGCGGCCCTCATTCCCGCTTCCCGCAGAAGGTTACGCATGGTGCGGGTGGCTTCGGTGGTAAAATCCTTCGGTACTACCGGCGAGCCTTCTTCAAGCAGCACGACGTCGAAACCTGCCTTGGCAAGTTCGTAAAACGCCACCGACCCCGCCGGGCCGGAGCCGACGACCAAAAAGTCGCATTTTTCTTTTATGTCGCCGGAATAATCGCTAAACCGTTTTACCTGCGCGTGTGGATCGCTTGTGGTCGTTTTCATTATTGAGTCCTCTCTACGATAAGCGCCTCACGACATTTGCTCGTAATACGAAAGCCCATGGCTTTCTCGACATCGGGGTTGCCGATGTATGCCATTCCGTAGATGGCGCGCAAGCTTGTGAAAGCCAGGCGCCGCGCGTAAAAACGGCTCCTCTCCCAGCCGTCGAGATATTTAATGCGCTTTTCAACATCCAATTTGGACAGCCTTTGCGTGGTGAATGCGAACAGGTAGGTGGCGTGTTCCATGAGGAAAAAAAGCATTTTTATCAGGCGGCGCGTAAGAGCCGGTACGCCTGACATATATTCTTCTATGAATTCGGGCACACGCGCCTGTTTGGCGGAAAAGGGTATGTCGCCACCCTCGGGCAGCAACGCTTCCCCTATAGTGCAAACCACGGTGTAACTCTTACGGCCAAGCACCTTAAATCCCGCAGGCGGAGCCGAATAACCGAGGAAAACTTCACGGAAAACCCAGGTCCCTACCACTCCAACCAATACTCCAAGCCAAAACATCGCTTCTCCAATCGTTGTTTTTAATGTTAATAATTATAATGAAACTCAACCTTATGCAACCCCTACTCGACAATCAAACACCGCAAGAGTACTCTTTTTAACAAAGAGAAACGAGCTTATTGAAGAGCATAACGGAGCAAATACAGGATGCGCAAGCTCGCGCTCAGCGGGCTGCGTTCGACGGGTTCCTCACCAATCCGAATATCCCTCTAATTATACGCCGCCGCGCCATTAAGAGCGTCGCCGGCATGTTCCGTTTGGCTCGCCGATTCGGATATACCCCTCCCGAGATCGCTTTGCGTGTCGAGCGCAATTGGCGTCCCGCTCCCGGCAACGAGCCGGGCGAAATGCGCCTTGGAGCCATTCGACGCCGCTATCCCAAACCCATCCCGTTTTTCAAAGAAGACCTCTACGACAATGTATACTATTACATCGAGCGGGAGACCGAGTTTATCGACGGCCGGTGGCCCGAGCAATGGGGCGACGCCGCTCTTTACGGAATAGTTTCCGATGCACTCAGATGGAAAATGACCGGCGACGTAAGGGCGGTCGAGCGCGCTATGTACGCGCGGCGGGCAAACCTGATAGACATCAGAAAGGCCAGGCAGGATCCGAAAAAACTTATCGAACACGCCGAAGGCGCCATAATGGCGGCGCTCGGATTAATCATGATGTTCGATATTCTGCCCCACTGGGAAACCGTGCCGGAAGCGCTCGAGCTGGTCGGTAAATTCACGGAATTGATGGACACCCTCGGCGGTTACCTCGATGTTGATTTGCCTATCGCGTTCGCCGATTATTACGGTCGCACCACTCCCACCGCCATGTTTTTCCTCATCAACCTTTTGGTGGCGGACTTTCTGAAAAGGCACGACCGCACCATTACCGCCGACAGATGGGTCGCCGATTCCCTCAAAATGCTCGATGCGGCGCGAAAGAAAGCTTACGACCACGAAGGCCCAAGGTTCCTCTTTTCTCCCGGCGAGAAACGAGCTTTTTGTTATCCCAACCCGTTGTTTTGCCTGGGGCTTACCATACTGCACAGGATCACCGGCCAAAGCTCCGCGCTCACGGAGGCCGAGGGGATATTCGATTGGATGTTCAAAAACCTTCGAGACGATAAAAAAGGAGGATATTGGACACCGTACACAAACATCCTCAGGAAGAAAGAATACGCTTTCAACCTTAAGTCCCTTTCCGCCCAGAATTATATCCTATTCGCCTGCATATATCTTTATGACGCCACGGGCAAGGAAATATACTTAAAAGAGATTAAATCGCTGCTTGACTTCATCGAGCGCGACCTTTATTACGGCGGGATTATATGGCACGACATCGAAGATGGAAAACGCGCCGATCTATCAAGCCCGGAGCCTTATTGCATCGGCTGCAACTTGATGACCATGTACCTGCTGACCGAAATTAACTACACCTTCGAACTGGGAGAAAAGCTCCTCGACCTCGAAGACAAGAAAAAGCGCAAAAAAGACCCGCGCCGAAAACGCCCGGCAGCGGCGATGCCAAGCGCACAAGCGCTGCATATCGAAGAAAGCCCCGACGAAGAAGACCTGTTTTAATTACTTATACCTAAGTTGAGCGATTCCATGTTCTTGGAATCCGCGCCCTTCGAGACAGGGCCTGGCGGCCCTTCCTCAGGAACGCGGATTTTGGGATCACCCGCCAAGTGGAATGCAGCAACCCATACCCGTGTTCCTGAGGAACGAGCGGAGCGAGTGTCTCGAAGGGCACGGGCAACTTAATCGCATATAGAATCGCTCAATTTAGGT
>CAZDAF010000189.1:0-7282 GCA_964503115.1 uncultured bacterium | reverse complement strand
CTCATCAATATCCTTCCGAAAAAACATTACCATGCCATTAACCGGGAATCAGGGGCCTTAGAGGTTGGCGGTGTATATCCCCCCTTATTCCGTATAATTGTCATAGTTTAAAATTATATATTGACGTGGGGAATATCTTGGTTTATTGTTCTCCCAACGGAAAGGAGTCGGACGATGGATGCAAGCAAAGTGAAACGTATTGTTGTGGTGGGCGCGGGCACGATGGGCCATTCTATAGCGCAGGTATTTGCGCAGGCCGGTATCGAAGCGGGACTGGTGGATTTAGATGATGATTTGCTCGGGCGCGCCCGAACGCTGGTCGAGTCCAACCTGCGTACTCTTGCGGATCACGGGCGCGTGGCTGCCGATGAAATTCCTTCGATCCTCGACCGGATCGATTTCACCACCGATCTCGAAGCTGCGGCAAACGGAGTGGATTTCGCTATCGAGGCGGTCGCCGAAGCGCCGGAGGTCAAGAAGGAAATATTCAGGCGGCTCGATGAGTGGTGCCCGCCGGGAGCGGTACTGGCGAGCAACACTTCGACGTTGGACATCTTCAGCATCGCCCAGACCGGTCAACCCGAGCGGCTGGTGGTTGCGCACTGGTTTGCGCCACCGCACATCATACCGCTGGTCGAAGTGTCGCCCGGTCCGCAAACGTCGGACGAAACGGTCGATTTTACATCGAAGTTGATGAAAAGGATCGGCAAGCGCCCGGTGGTCATGAAGCAATTCGTGCCCAGTTTTATCGTCAACCGGATACAAAACGCCATATTCTTCACAGTGCTCGAAATTCTCGGAAACGGCTGGGCGTCCATCGAGGATATCGACGTCGCCGTAAAGACAAGCCTGGGAATTCGACTTCCCATCGTGGGAGTGGTCCAGACTCTTGACTTCACGGGCCTCAATTTGATATATGACATATTGAAGTCGGCGGGCATCGATCCTCCGCCCGTGATAGCGGAAAGGGTAGACAAAGGACATCTCGGAGCAAGCACATCGAAAGGTATGTACGATTATGGCGAACGAAGCGAGGCCCAAATCCTTCGAAAAAGGGATAATCTCTACCTGAAAGTCCTTGATCTTCTCGAAAAATCGAATGCTTTCGAGCCGGTTTGACCTGCCCGGAGGATGGGGGAGACCCGCTTCTATATAGAGCGTTATAAATACTTGCGCATGTATTAGAACCGCATTCCTGAGGAGCAAAGCGTCCCAGGCAGGCCGTATGGCTCGAAGGGTGCGGTTCAAGGCTGTTTTTGCCGTGCCCTTCGAGACGGCCTTCGGCCTCCTCAGGAACACGGCAAAAGGATGCGCAATTATTTATGTCTTCATATATAAATGAAATTATCGCAGATTGATTGCGCGTTCGAATCAACAGCTCTCGAGTTTTTTTTCGTATTCGGAAAAGGTCTCGCCAAGAAAGTAAGCGGTGCCCTTGGCGTTCGCCACCAACTCTCCCGATTCGGTGCGCACTTCGAGCCGGTAGTGACCGATTTTTCGAGTGCGACTTATTTCGGTACCCTCCGCGACAAGGATCGTCCCTTCCTTAACCGGCGCGATATAATCTATCGTCACACTCACCGCCACCGCCAATTCCCCGTGGCTGTTGCAACTGCCCGCAAAGGAAGCGTCCGCCAACCCGAAAAGCGCTCCTCCGTGAGGCGCGCCTAAAAAGTTGAGGTGATCCCGCCGGACGGTCATACTAACTCGGCAATATCCTCCCCGAACTTCCTCGTACTCGATGCCGAGACTACGCGCAAAGGCGTCCTGGTCGAGGCGCGACTTCAGTATCTCTATATCTCTCTTTTCAGACATCGCATCAATCTCCTGACTTCGTACCGCGTGCTGAAGTCAATATAGATGGATTGGTTATTGGTCGCAATTTATCGACACCCTCGATAATGAGGGCTTTCTTAAATCGGTCGGGAGACTTTTCCTCGGCAAGGAAAAGTCAGAACGGGAAATCAATACCTATATCTATATCGGACCAGTTTATCTCTTCCAGCCAACTTATAATCCCGGGAATCGACTCGGCGAGTGAATCGAGAGCCTCTCGCAACGCGGGAAGCACTTCTTCAGCCACATCCAACTCACCGATAGCGGGCAATAGCGTGTCGAACAGCGCAACATCCGCGACATCTCCCCATTCTTCAGGCAGATATTCAGCGATCATCGGTTCCCAAAATACGAAGCCGGGCAATTCGCCGAGGATGGTATCTGCGGGCAAAGCCACCGACAACCACTCCACAATCGCGACAAATTCATCAAGTTCGCCCAACGCCAACTCGCCCGATGAAATTTCCGCCTCAGCCTCCTCCAAAAGATCATATAAAATGGGAATACCCCGGTCGTTGAACATCTCCAGAGATTCGATCATATAAGGAGTCAGGGCGTCGAGGTCTTCGAGCACCTCGTCCAAATCGCCCCTATCCAGATTTATCAACAAGGTGAAAAGGTCGCCATTACCGGGTATAAGGGTCTCGAGGTCCGAAAGCAATTCCTCGACAAGCGGCATCGCCTCGAGAAACAGATTGATCTCGTCGGAAACCAGCGGCAAAACATCGTCGGCCACATTGCTCGGAATATCGTCCGAGTGACCGCCGAAAGTCAGACCGTCTTCAGGCAGGCATTGTTCAACTGCGGGCAGAAGCCGATCCCGTATCACCAACAACTCCAACTCGACGTTATCCATCAACAACAACTGGTTTTCGAGGATATCATCCACTATCGGCAGCGCTTCGGCTGCGAAATCCATAAGAGCAAACAAATCGGGAGTCTCGCCGGCAAGTAAAACCTGAATAACATCCGCGTTATTTTCCATCACCTCAATCAATCTACCGATGAGCTCGATTTGCGCTTCACGAATTTCGCTTCCGTCTTCGATGATCGGTAAAAGCTCGTCCTGGATCACCTCGATAGCTGCCAGGCATCTCTCTGGAATAGGATCGATGTTGCCCGCAGCAAGGCATACTTCCCACTGCGGCTCAACGCCCAGAATTTCGAGTGTAGCCGGAACTTCGCCTCCCTCGAGTTCCACGAGGACCGAGCCACCCCCCGAAAGCGCCTCCTCGATCACGGGAACCGCCGGGTCGTCCGGCGCTCCCAGGACCGCCAATACTTGGTTAAACACCGGAACAAGGTCGCTCAAAGGGGCGACAAAAGTGGAATCAAGTTGCGCCTCGGCGCTGGGAAAATCTTCCGCGTCCAGTATCCAAAGCGGCAATTCCGATGCCGCCACCAGGTCGCCTTTATTGTCCACCAACGGGTTGTCGTCAAGCAGTTCGGCGAGGGTGGTGACTTCGGGAATTTCGGAGGCGTCGCCCGATACCGCCACTATAAACAATCGGGTGTTAATAAGGAAATCCACCAATACCACGGGGATTTCTTCGGCAGGCATACCCACCGCCATCGCGCCCGGCAGTTCTCCCATAATGGGTTCGGTCACGTTTGATCCGTCAACCAGTTGAAATGCGGGGAGGAACACCACCGGCATGTCCGAAGCGGGAGTTCCGTCAATAAGGCCGCCCTGTAAATCATCCGCAGTGGTCAAACCGCTCAAATCCAACCGGGGTCCCCGGCGCGTCAGAAGGGCCAAAACTCGGCCTGCGGAGTCGATTTCCACTACCGCCACCGGCAGATCGGCCACCGCAATTCCGCCATAGGAAGCGGGCAATACCTCCCCTAGTAACGGTAAGCGCGGGCTTAACCGAAAATCCACCGACCCGACATTAAGCACTTCCCCCCTTACAGCCACCTCATCCAGACCGACGCTCATCACCGCTTGAATACCGACCAAACCGTCGTCATCAGTTACTGCCCTGTAATCCGATAAATTTGCTGCGCCGGAAAGCAAGGAGAAGTGCACCGTCACCCCCACCGCAGGATCGCCATTTTCATCGAGCACTCGAACAACAAGCGGTTCCTCGACCGACGCTCCCACGGGCGCGACCTGGTTATCGCCACTGACCTTTTCGATGAATGCAGGGCTTGGCCCGACATCACCGTCGGGATTCCCGTCCCCCGCGTCGCCGGAACCCCCGCTCGAACCGCATCCCACCACCATAAGCACAGCGGCGAAAATCAACCCCAATATCCAAATACCTGCCTTGATCTTCATTATTCGTCTCCTGTTTACACTTCCCGATTCTATCACATCTTCCAGCTTTATAATATTTTATCACACAATAGACCACACGGTCAATAGAATAATTTATCCGTTCGAGCAATCGGCCATACGGGTTATTTGCCAAAGAAACAAGAAAAGGACGCCATTTTTATCTCAATTATTAGGCTGTTGTATTCCAAAACAAATCCACACTGAAATATTGTAACTCCATTTTCACTTTCCGGCGGCGTCGCGCAAGGCTTTCGGAATGTAGGCGCAATACGGTTCTTCGGCAAGGTAATCACCGGTTTTGGCGTATGCTCGTGCGCGACACCCCATACAAACCTCCGCGTATTCGCACTCACCGCATTTACCGCCCAACTTGACATCGCCTCTTAAGCTTTGGAACAACTCCGAATGTTCCCAGATTTCCCTGAACGGCGTTTTTCTTATGTTGCCCGCTGGCAGCGGCAAGTAGCCGCAAGGCTGAACGTCCCCGGTGCGACCCACGAAACAAACGCTTGCGCCCGCGAGACATCCCTTCGTGACCGCCGCCATACCATCGGTTACAGGAGTTACCTTACGTCCTTCTTTAGCGGCCCTCGAGTGCAGGATACGGTGATAATGCGGCGCGCAGGTAGCTTTCAGTTCGATTTGAGGATTATTTCGGCCCATTTCATAAAGCCGGTTGAGCACCTTTTCGTACCGGCCCGCCGGCAGCATCTGCTCGTCGGCAATAGTGGCCCCGCATCCCACGGGCACGAGCATGAAAATGTGCATGGCCTTGGCGCCGAGTTCGAACGCCAACTTGAGGATGTCTTCGATCTCGTCGACATTGTGCAGGCTGACGGTGCTGTTTAACTGTAGCTCGACGCCTGCATCAACAACGTTCCGGGCGCCGCGAAGCGCAAGATCGAAACTGCCGGGTACGCCTCGAAAGGAATCGTGAGTGGCGGCGCATCTGCCGTCTATACTTATGCTCACCCTGCTGATGCCGGCATCGCGAATACGCATCGCAACAGTTTCGTCTATCAGCGTCCCGTTGGACGCACACGCAACCCTCAGCGACCGGTCGACGGCTTTTTTGGCTATCTCGAACAGGTCGGGCCTCATCAGCGGCTCGCCGCCGGTGAGGATAAGGATCGGGTTGGCGAAATCCGCCAACTCGTTCACAAACCGCAGGCACTCCTCGGTTGAAAGCTCGTCCTTCATCCTTTCCGGCCCGGCTTCGGCACGGCAATGAACGCATTTAAGATTACAAGCGGAGGTAAGCTCCCAAAAAACAAGCCTCAGCGCAGGCGGTTTGCTTCTGTCCATGTAGTAAAGGTTATCACGGCGCTCAACCTGTAGCTACCTGACGCTCCCCGTTATCGGACTTTTCGAATATGACATCGGTTCTTGAAGGTCGGCAGGGCCGACTTGAAAAAGAGAGCAATCTGTTGATAATCTATATGTATATCTTGGAGAGAAGGATAAGGTAATATTTCGGATAGGTCAGGGATACGACGCACATCGGCTTGAGCCGGACAGGCCTCTGGTGCTCGGCGGAGTGGAAATACCCAACAACAAGGGGTTAATGGGCCATTCCGACGCGGATGTGCTGACCCACGCTATAATAGATGCCTTGCTGGGCGCTGCGGCAATGGGTGATATAGGCGCCCACTTCCCGGACACTGACCCTAAATGGCGGGGAGCAAGCAGCATTGGAATGTTGAAGGAGGTTGTCGTAAAACTGAACAGGGAAGGCTGGGAAATAAACAACATTGATTGTACAATTGTAGCCCAGGAACCGAAGCTGGCGCCTTATATCTCGCAGATGGGGGAGTCTCTGGCGGCAGCGCTCAAAATGGAAATCGGCCGCGTCAGCGTAAAAGCCACCACCACCGAGGGAATGGGGCCCATAGGAGAAGGTATGGGAATGGAAGCCTATGCAGTTGTATCTATCGTCTGGAATCCGGTGAAATGACCGAGGGGGATTACATTTATGGTAATCGATAAAGAACGCCGGGATCCCGACCGCATGGATAAGAGATACCAGGTATTTTGCAAAACGCGGGATCGCAGCAGTATAGGTGAAAGCTATAATATAAGCGAGAAAGGTATGGGGCTTCTCACCAACCTGGATATGCAGCTCGGCGATTCCATCGAGGTGAGAATCGTTCCAAAGGATGAAATCTTCTCTTTCACCTGCGAGGGCACCGTCCACCATGTCGAGCAGGTGAGCAATGGCGGCGAATATACTTACAAGGTCGGCATAGAATTTCTCGAGGGCCTGAAAGATTTTGCCGCCGAACAGCTTGTAGGCGGGCATGAGCATATAGACGCCCGCAAGTCTATCGTGATCAGTGCAAACCAACAGGATTGTTACGATGCGATTTGCAATTTCGAGTCTTACCCCTCCTGGCAAAAAACCGTCCACAGCGTCAATGTGCTTAAACGCGGCTCTGACAAAAGGCCGCTGGTGGTCGAATTTTTCTTCGACCTCATCCTGAAAAGAGTCAGGGTTGTTAACCAATACGAGTACTTCGATAAAGATTTCATCCTCAGTTGGAAGGCCATTGAAGGCGACGTGAAAGTTAACAAGGGCAATTACGTTTTCCAGAAACTTCGCGATGACCGCACAAACGCCATTTTCTCGGTATTCATCGAAATGGGTTTCTACGCCCCGAAGAGAATTGTCGATTACATGAACAATATCACGATGCGCAACAGCATTCGTTCTTTAAAACAAGTAGTCGAGTCCGGCAAGGTCAAGAAGTAAGAGCATACCTCGAAAGACTATCCTCCTCCCCCCTTTATAATGGTTTGGACTCCCAACCGGATCATCATGACGGCAATTGCGGCCAGCAGCAGGCTGATGACTTTGCTTATAGCTCTTACTCCCCCCTGGCCCAGGATGCGGGTGATATTGTTAGCAAGCCTGAATCCCAGCCAGGCCAGGGCGAGGTTGACTATCAGCGCCGCAGCGGTGGCAGGCAGGCCGTATTGTTGGAGCAGCAGCAGCTCGGTCGTCAGTACCGCCGGGCCTGCGATAAGCGGTATCCCGAGCGGCACCACACCCACTTCGGCCTGAGAGCCGGGGTCGCGCATCTCCTTGGTGGAACTAACCATGTCTAAAATGCTGATTAACAAAAGCAGCAAGCCTCCGGCTATTTGAAAATCGGCCAAAGTTATGCC
>CAZDAF010000188.1:0-7287 GCA_964503115.1 uncultured bacterium | reverse complement strand
AGGCCACTGTTTTTGACATCCGATGGGAATGAGCGATAATGAAAGTATAAAGGAGGGGACCGGTGGAAAGTAACTCAGAATTGACCGAATTGGGGAAGGCCATAGCCAATTTGGAGGAAGATAAAACTTACGAGATTTTAGATCGCTACCTGGCTGATAGCGTGCCGCCTCTGGAGATAATCGACGAGTTGTCGGCGGGTATGGATGAAGTGGGAAAGCTCTACAAGGAAGGCGAGTATTTTCTCAGCGAACTGGTTTTTTCAGGTGAGATTTTCAAAGGCGCAATGGCGAAAGTGAAGCCGCTGATAGAAACTGGAAGCGGGCGTGAATCGTCCGGCAAGTTGATTGTCGGCACCGCCAAGGGCGACATACACGACCTGGGTAAAAACATCGTCATCACCCTGCTCGAATGCGCGGGGTTTGAAGTTATTGATCTCGGCGTGGACGTCCCGGCGGAGAAATTCGTCGAGGCGGTTAGGGAATCGGGGGCGCCGTTGGTCGGGTTGAGCGCGCTTCTGACGACCGCGTTCAACTCGATGAGAGAAACGATGGAGGCGATCAGGAATGCAGGTCTGAGAGAAAGGGTGAAGGTTATGATCGGCGGCGGCTCGACCAGCGACAAACTGAGAGAGCAGATAGGGGCGGATTTTTATGGCCGCGACGCAACTGAAGCGGTCGATATAGCAAAGAGTGTTCTGAAATAACTCTTTCGTATGAGTTATTTTGGTTGAGTGGAGTTTAAAGCGATGAATTCTTTTGAAAGAATTGAGGCGGCGATATCACTTAAGGCGCCGGACCGTGTGCCGGTGGGGCCCTTGCTCGATCACTTTGCCGCGACTTATACGGGAATCACCAATGCCGAGCTCATGACGGACGGCGATAAGCGTATTGACGCGGTATTGAAGACCATGCGCGAACTCGGGCCGTGGGATGTCACCTTCGTGGCCGATACGGCCACTGAAACCCTGTTGAAGCTTGGATTACCGATAAAGCTGCGCCTCCCGGGCAAAGACCTGGATGAGAACGAGATACACCAATTACACGAAGTCGAGTTCCTCACCCTCGATGATTATGATCTTCTGAAGCGAATTGGCGTTTTCAGGTTCATGTGGAACGTGCTGGGGCGTCTCTACCCGGAGATGAAAGGTTTGGGAGCCGCGTGGCCGCTGGTTTCAACCACCCTCGAGTTCCGGAAGCACCGCAAAATGGTGGAAAAAGCGGGAGCGCGTATGGCTTGCGGTTTTGTACACCCGGGCATCTTGCCGGATTACTTCTCGCTTGGAAGAAGCATGCAGCCCTTTATGATGGACATGTTCAGGCACCCGGAGAAAATCAAGTCCGTGAACAGGTTATGGTCAAGAGGCATGGTCGGAATAGCGATTAACGGGGCAAGGTTTGTAGGAGAACCGACGGTGTTCATCGGCTGTGCGCGATCTTCGCCAACATTCATTTCCCCGAAACAGTTCGAGGAATTCGCCTTACCCGAGTACGAGTATACGATCAACACCATTATTGACGCCGGAATGACTCCGCTTCTGCACTGCGATACCGACTGGACAAGGTTTTTACATTACTTCAGGAGATTTCCCGCTCGCAAATGCATCCTCGAACTCGACGGCGCCTCCGATATACGCAAGGCCAAGGAGATATTGGGCGATTACATGTGTATTATGGGCGATGTTCCCGCCACCTTGCTGGCTGGCGGCACAAAAGATGAGGTTATGGATTACTGCAGGGGGCTCATCCGGGAGATAGGTAAAGGGGGAGGATTTATACTTTCATCCGGATGTTCAATACCGGCAAACGCAAAACCGGAAAACGTAAAAGCATTGACCGAAGCGGTCGAGGAATGGGGATACTACTGAATAAAAATTTACCATCGATAGAATCGCAACAATAAAAAGGAGGTTCACATGACTGGCGAATTCGAAAAGGACGACTACTTCAAAATCGATCCTGAGATGCACCTCATTGGGGACATGGAGCATGTCAACCATTTTCCAGGGGTTCAAATGTGGTGGAAAGCGATCGAAAACATTTCCAGGCCGCTGATGACAGGTACGCCGCCGGATGTTTTTGCAGGTATTGAGCCCCGTGAGGCAATTAAAACCGCCGACCCGGAAGCGATACTTGATTGCATGGATAAATACGGCGTAGATGTAGCTTGCTTGCTTCCGGAATCCATGATGGACACCACCGGCTACACAACGCGATGGGTTACCAACGGCGAGATGGCAAAGGTTGTCGAATCCAACCCCGAAAGATTCATGTACCAGCCAAACGTCTCACCCATTAAATACAAGGGAGTTAAAAACACCATTTGGGAGCTCGAATACTGGGTCAAGGAAAAAGGGGCGAAGATATTCAAGTTCTATCCCCCGGAGGACACCTACATAAACGATCCGGATATCTGGCCCTTCTACGAGAAAGCCCAGGAGCTTGGCATCGTGCTGGACATCCATACCGGCTTCTGCTGGGTGCCTCCCGGCAAGAGCAAGTACGCGCTTCCAGTTCTCATCGACGATGTAGCCCGTGATTTCCCTGAGCTTAAAATCGTTGCCTTCCACATGGGCTACCCTTATTGCGACGACCTCAATATGGTCGCCATGGGTCACCCGAACGTTTATGTTTGCTTGAGCTTGTTGGTGCCGTGGGCGCTCAATGCGCCTCGAAAGTTCGGCAAAATCCTTGGCGAGGCCATCCGGTGGGTGGGAAGCGATAAGATTATCTGGGGAACGGATTACGCCGGTTTCGGCATCCAGATAAGGGCTGCTGTGCAGGGATTTCGCAACTTTCAAATCACTGAGGACTTGAGGGAACAGTACGGTTATCTCGAGATCACCGACAATGACCGCGCGAAGATATTCGGCGAGAACCTGGCCCGCCTGATGGGCATTGATACAAACCGTCGCGTCGGTAAATAATAAACGATGGTAAAAATGAACGACGATTATGGAATAAAGCGAAGATCATCAAGATCGGGAAAGCTTTAGGAAAAGCTTAAGCAGAGTCCATCTAAATCCATGTCTTCAGAAATTCAGGATAAAAAGGATGGTCTGCTCAGGCGATACAACTTTTACAAGCAAACCGTCGAATTAAGACCGCCAAACCTCGGCAAACATATTACCGATAACCTTCCCAATATCGAAATAGATCCACTCGCGCTGGATATGTACTCGGATGTACTTCCCCTTCACGAATTGGTGGAAGTTATGCGCAACAAAATGAAGCTCGTAACCAGAATCGAGCTTCCAAAATGGGGGAAACGAAAGAAGAAGATCGAATACGGTTGGGGTGTTCTCAAGGGCATACTCAAGATGGATTTTCAGCAACGATTTTTCCATGATAAAGTCTCCAATTCGAAAGAAACGAATCTTGATTCCCTTAAAAACGAAATTAAGGAATATGCCGCCGACGCCGGATATATATGTGGATTTACGAAAATAGACCGGCGATTCATATCCGAGGCTAGGGACGACAAGTTCCCATATGATACTGCGCTGGTATTGGGGATGGAAATGGACAGGGAGCTACTTGATCAGGCACCCCGCCCGGGCGACAAATTGTTCGATTTCGAGATTTACGTCAAATCTGGTGAGCAGGTTTTCGATGTCGCTAGCTTTATTCGCTCGAAAGGTTACAAATGTTGGGCGCGTATTCCATTTGACGGATGGATCAAATATCCGCCTCATGCAATCATGGCGGGTCTTGGCGAACTAGGCGCCAATGGAGCTGTCATCACACCGCAGTTCGGCCCACGCCAGAGATGGGCGATGATAAGCATAGATGCAGACATCGAGCCGGACACGCCTGTTGATTACGGCATAGCCGCCTATTGCGACGCCTGCAGGCTCTGCATAAAAGCATGTCCCGGTAAGGCAATCCCTGATGAAAGAATATGGTGGCGCGGTGTCCTTAAGAGAAAAATCAACGACACAAAATGCTGGCCATGGTTCGTGAAATACGAAGGGTGCGGTATTTGTTTAAAAATCTGCCCCATTAACAGGTTCGGATTCGATAATTGCATGGAATTCTTCAGGAAATCCGGGGATGTTTTGCCCTAGAGATCCAGTCGATCTTTTGACTCTATATCAGGTGGTCGGGGATGTTGTTCTAGCGTCAGCATCATTCCCAGTAAATAAGCCGCAATCAGAGGCCTCGATACGTCAGACGGCTTCCAAATGTGGCCTACGGCTACTGGAAGGTGGGAAATCGGGGCGAGAGTCCTGCCTTCAGCGGGTAAAATTTGAATTCCGCTTTATCAGCGGAACTTCGTGCTTTCCGCCCTCAGCCTCCGATCCCGCTAGGGCGGGAAACCCTATCCTGACGGTTCGCGAATAACGTAAATAGCTGAAAAAACAAAGGGAAACGCCCTAAAAACACCTCAAATCACCAATTCCAGTCCCGCTTCAGCGGGATTACATTATTTCCAGGGTTTCCATTATTTACAGCACTTACACTCTAAACAGCCACAAAATGGCCACATCCTTTTCAGTCAGATATGAGACATCTGTCAGATTACTGGCTTTGTCATTTCGATATCCTCGAATCCCTGAAGGCCTCTTTCGTTCAGATATACCAGAAAATTATGTGGTTCTAGACACGCTTCCGGCGCGTAAACTCCACCTTCTTCGGTCAGTATTTGCTTTTTGCCCAGCATCAGCGCACCGACCGATAAAGACAACCCGGTGCCCTCGCGCATCTGTCCGGTACCACAAAGCATGCGGTGGACTTCTTTGCCGTCTTTTTCGCCCCACACATCAACGCGCACGGCTCCCATATCCGGTTCGCTCCCTGAGATAAGTTTATCGAGAGAATAGATCACGCGTGTCAGAGTATCTACACGGCTCTCTTTTTCGAAGAATCCCAACTTGGACATATAAACTCCGAGGTTGGCCCCAAGTCCCAATCCCATATGAAAGTTGACTTCTTCAACTCCAGGCATGAAGCGAGGTATTGTAGCCGGTTCACTGTGCCCCATGTTCCAGACCTTCTTTTTTCCGAATTTCGGGAATTCGACTACACGTTTATCACTGCACGCGCGGACCATTACCCGTTTTCCATCGCGCCAGGCGGGCACATTCCCGGACATGATGTGCAACCCATGTTGTAGCGCCGCAGGGCCTCCTCCCATATCGAGCGGCAGGTACACCGCCACGTCCACTTTGCGCACTTTGTCCATCTGCCGGGTAAGGTGGCAAACAGACACGTTGGAAAGACCAGGGCTTGTTCCCAGGCCGATGATAACTGTGACGCCCTTCTTTTTAGCCTCCTCGCTATAATTATCAATTACTTGCTCGGCGGGGTCCCAATCGTCGCAAATGCTGCAGTAGTCAACTCCCGCCTCGATGGCGGCGCGAACGAGTTTGGCTTCAAATATATAGAAAGGGCCCAACGCGCTTGCGGCGACGTCATGCCCGCGTATTGCCTCGACGAGAGCCTCATGGTCATTCGCGTCAATCTCTTTTATAACCAGATCAGCGCCTTTCCCTTCGAGCTTTTTCGCTATCTCTTGGGCCGCTTCAACATTGCGGTCGGCGATTGTAACCTGTGTTACACCTTCACTGGCCACCAAATCTTCCGCCGCGCGGCTTCCCATATCTCCCGCGCCTCCAAGGACTATAACCTTCATTTTATAACCTCCTTGACTAAACTCACCAGCCTAATACAATGCGGTTAGTAGTTAACGAAAACCGGCGATGAATAACCGATATTGCCGTCCTTAAATTCCACCCTGACATAATAGTAGTTTTTGCCCTTCGTCCAACCGTCGTCCCGCCAGGACGCTTCGAACAAGTTTTCACCAGAAACGCTCATTTCGTGGATTTCTTCGCCGTCTTTTACTAAAATTATCTTTTCAACCTGGTTGTGCTTTTCTTGAGTAAAAACCGAAACCCTGGCCGTCGGCGGACTATCGATACTGCACATTGACCCCATGAAGTGGTCGTCTATCCAGAAACGGATGTTCATGCGAAGTGGATATTGGTTCATTACGCGCGTGGTCGATGCCGGGTCTGTATTAAAGATGTCCGCCAGCCTCAGTTGGTTGTCTACGGCGAAAGTACGGCGAGCGAACAGCGCGTCGAAGATAGCCTTTTTGCTTTTTTCTGTGACCCAGACCCCTGAGAATATGAATCCCAAACCGTTGCTTGTGTGATTGTCAGAGGAGCCGTATGCGCCCAGGACAAACCCCGCATTGAGGCTTTCCCTCCAGCTGTAATACCATTTCTTCTTGGCCGTTCGCGCCCTTTTACCTCCGGTGTTGATCATGGAAAGCCTGAGCAGTATTTCAAGTATTCGCATTTCCTTGCGGTTTTTTCCTTCACTCTTATATTCCTCGAAAGTTTTTTCACCGGCGATATGCACGCTTCCAACGTCATAAAGAGGCTCGAGAGACGCGTCATATTCCTTGAAATCATTGCCCAAATTGGTCATGTTGTGCGATGAAATCATTACTCGTGAGGTAGGTGAGACATCGAATCGATGAAGGTAATGATATAAATACCCCGTTGTATTTACCTGGTTGCCTCGTTGCGAGTTAAACACGCCTATTGGAAAAAGTTCACTTCCCTCACCTTCAAATACCATCACTCGGTGACCCATGGCGCTCGATACAAATTCGTGAGCATGAAAAACAATAAATTCATCCGAGTTAAATTGCCTTGCCAGGAAAGCAATGTACGCCTCGGATCCGGGAGTGCCACAGAAGAAGTAATCGTTTTCGGGAAGCGCAAAGTAATCGAACTTGGCGATATCGCGGGCAATGTGATAGTAATAATCAGGATGGTCGACACCGACGCTGATTAACGAATGAGCGTGTGTGTCTCCGAACAGAAGCGTCATGGATTTTCCGTCAAGTGTCATAGTCTGAGGTGGATTTAATACTTCGTGCTCCGAGTAACCCGGGTGCATGGTCTCCTCATAAGTTTCGCCCCGAACGCGAAAACACTCACCATCAACGTGAGGAAGCGATTTCTTTTTAGTCTCTTGTACAGAAAGCACTTCCTTACCCATATTGATATAACACTGATCCCACACGCCTTCGACATAACCATCGTTGGTCATGGCTACCGAAAAATTCTGCATCATTCGTATAAGGTTGATTCCCCGCCCCAGCTTAATGGTTTGCTGTTTGCTCCAGCGGTTCTGTTCGTAAACGCGGTACCTGATATTACAATAAAGCGGAGGGGACAGTGGGTGACCCTGACGGTAAAACACATATACCCGGTTCCTTTTATCTACCGCGAGCTGTGGATACCAGTTGACCTTGAACCACGTTATACGCCC
>CAZDAF010000187.1:0-7340 GCA_964503115.1 uncultured bacterium | reverse complement strand
TAAAGGTTTAGACACGAGAAATTTTTATATGTTCCCTTATTTATGATACACTACAATAGAAAGGTTCCTAACTTAGAATATTGCCATCATTGGGCTATGCTTTTTTGGAGCAGATTGATTATATGGATTTGCCATAATGATTAAGAATGTTAATGTGATGAATGTAACGGGTAGTGCACTTGACCGAAAGCGAAGCGGGATTAAGATGTGCTACCCGGTTTAAAGGAGGCGATTATGGATTTTAAGGAAAAAAGAACTTTGGGCCGGACGGGCCTCGAGGTGGGTCCGCTGGGGGTGGCTGCGGGGTATGGGGCGCCGACTGCGGCTTTCGAGGAGGCTTTCGAGCGTGGCTGTAATTATTTCTACTGGGGATCGTTCAGGCGCTCGAATATGGGCGAGGCGATAAAAAACATATCTGCCAGGGGCAAACGCGACGAGTTGGTGGTGGTCATCCAGGTATACAACCGGATCGCCGGCATGATGGCCTCGAGCGTCGAGCGGGGGCTGAAAAAGGCTAAACTCGATAGCGCTGAAGTGCTGCTGCTAGGCTGGTACAACTCGATGCCGTCGCCCGGAATAATCGAGGCGGCTCAAAAAATCAAAGAACGCGGCCTGGTCAAATTCCTGGCGATGAGCGGGCATCATCGTCCCACTTTTCCGGTCGTGGCCGAAAAGGGTATTCTTGACATTATTCACATCCGCTACAACGCCGCCCATCGAGGGGCCGAGACCGAAATCTTCCCCAAGCTTCCCGAAGAAGGCAAGCCCGGTATAGTCACTTACACCGCCACCCGTTGGGGCGCCCTGCTCAAACAAAGAAAGATGCCGCCGGGCGAAAATCTACCGCGAGGCTCGGATTGCTACCGGTTCGTGCTATCGAACTCCAATGTGGACGTGTGCATGAGCGGGCCCAAGAACAGAAAAGAGATGCAGGAAGCGCTTCAAACGCTCGAACGCGGCCCGATGAGCACCGAGGAGATGGATTGGATGAAGAGGGTAGGGGACCACGTGCACCGGCAGGGGTGGTTTGCAGGCTGATAAGGAGGGCGATGATTCATGAAGAATCTTGTCGGTAAAATCGCATTGGTGACCGGGGCGGCGTCGGGCATTGGCCGAGCTACGGCTATCGAATTCGCCCGGACGGGTTGCGACGTGGTTATGGTGGATATCGACGAAGCGGGACTCGAGGAATGTCACGAAATGGTCAAAAAGGCGTCCAGGCGCGGATGGACATACATCTGCGATGTTTCCGATAAAAAAGCGATGGAGAACCTTGCCGTTGAGGTGACGGAAGATGCCGGAGGTATCGATATTCTGGTGAACTGTGCCGGAGTGGGTCAGATGGGAGATATCAGGCGGATAACGCTCGATGACTGGGAGTGGATAATGGGCATTAACGTGTGGGGTACGATTTACGGCGTGCATTATTTTCTGCCCGGGATGGTTGACCGTGGAGGGGGCCATATAGTAAATATTTCGAGTATGGCGGGATTGGTGGGTTTGGCGCAGTGCACGCCATACTGTACCAGTAAATTCGCAGTCCTGGGAATGGCCGAAAGCCTTCGGGCCGACCTCAGACACCTCAAAATAGGCGTAACCGCCGTCTGCCCCGGAATAGTCAGCACCGGTTTTTCAAGGTCATCACTCATCACATTGAGCCTCCCCAACGCAGAAAAACTTGCCGAACAGGGCCGACAATACTACAACAAGCTCGGCTCCTCGCCCCAGAAAGTCGCCCGGGCAACAGTGAAGGCCGTTCGTAAAAACAGGTTCCTGTGCCTGGTAACTCCGGAAAGCAGGTTCCTGTACTGGACCAAACGAATTTTCCCGAGCACTATTTGGCGCGTCGGGGCTCTCGTTTCCAAATGGCTTGCCGGTCGGTAGCGCACGAATGAAAACTCATACGGTATCATGTCCCCGGAATCCTGAATTCGAGCAATTATGTTAATCCGCTGCCAGGTCGTGAGTTTTTCGTTTTGATACCGCCTCGACGCATGCGTAACAACCTTTCCCGATAACCACGTGGTCGAGTACGGGTATTCCCAGCAGTTCTCCTGCGTCCATGAGTCTGCGTTGCAACTCTTGATCCGCCTCGCTCGGGGCAGGATCGCCCGACGGGTGGTTATGCACGAAAATCACCCTTGCGGCGCCTTCACGTATCGCCTGAGTAAAGGCTTCCCGGGGATGCACCAGCGTTTCGGTGAGTATCCCCTCGCTGATTTTCACTTCCTTGATAACCTTGCCGCGCAAATCGAGCAGAAGCACCCAGAAAGTCTCCTGTTTGAGCCCTTCCAGCTTGCTGCGGAAGATATTCCAGACGTCATCGGGGCCGGTAACCGTGTCCGGCTTGGATTCCGGTTCGCGGGACAGTCTCCTGCCCAACTCGAGCGCCGCCTTCAGTGTTGCGGCCTTTGCGGGACCGATGCCCGATATTTTGCACAGTTCCGCCACGCCGGCATCTTCGATGGCTGCGAGCGATCCGAAAGTTTTTAGCAATTCGCGCGCATGATCCAACGCGCTCTTGCCGCCCGAAGAATCGCCGGTTCGCAAAATGATGGCCAATAGCTCCGCATCGGACATCTGCCGGGCGCCGCGAGCTATCAACCTTTCCCGAGGCCGCTCCTCCTCCGGCCATTCACGTATGGGCATCGAGTATTTTTTCCGCTCCATGCGCCGTCCGTCAACTCCCGGCGGCGCGGCGGGCAAGAGCTACCAGACGGTATACCAGGTCAGTCAGCTCTCTGACGGCGGGAGCGTTGGCCTTTACATCATCGAAATGAATTTTCGCAAACAACTGATCTATATTCCACAGGATATCGATAAGCTCCTCATTGCCTATTCTTGTTGCCTTGCCTCTCATCGGGTGAAGCAATTGCGCCATGTCGTTATGCGCCGTCCAGTCGATATCCCCCGCTGCGAAAGATGTCGCCAACTGCTCGAAATTCCTGGAAAAAGAAATAGCCTGCTCTTTCAACTCGGCAGCCGTATCATCTGAGACTTCGTGTGTTGCGTGACTCAGAAACTCCGATTCGTCGCCTTGCTCTTCCTGGAAACGCTCTAGGCAACTGTGACAAATAGCGAAATCAAACGATTCCATCATGATGGTCACCTGCTGAGAGCTCAGGCCGCAAAAAGAGCAGTTACCGGCCTCGCCGACGGTCGAATCTCCCTTCGAGGCTTCAGCGACGCATGCGTCACAAATATTGACGCCCCCCGGTCCCGTGAAAAGGCGCCCGACCGCTATTTTGGGCTTGCCGCAAAACGAACAAACTTCCTTCCCGGCCATCGTTATTCTCCTATGCGTCATCGCACGGTTGATCGTTTTTCCTGAAATAATACCCCGCTTCCCCACGGAAGCATATCGCACCGATTACAAGTCTGCTAAGATTATAAACCGTTATCCAGACCAATGAAAATGCCGCAAGTTTCGCAGGCGACGCGTATTCTCCATACATGAGTATCCATGCGCTCTGCGAAGTGCCGAGTTGGCCCACAGTTATGGGCAGCGTCTGTATCAGGATCGCGGGTATAAACCGGACTACGAATTCCCAGAAGGGAACGTTTACGCCGAATAGACCCAACCCGGCGTGGTAAGCGATCATACCCGGTATGTTCATTAGCAGACGGATACCCAGCAGGACAAGGTAATGCCGTGCTTTGGCCTTTTTGAAACCGCCTAAAAAGGCATTTTCCTTGATAATCCGCAGTGAAGAAGAAAGAAAATCGGTTCGCCAAAAGACGAAGTGACAAATTAAAACCAGCCATAAAACCGCCACGATCCAGAAGAGAATTTCTGAATAAGGGGGTGGAAGTATACCGCCGCCATAGCGGTCGGCGAGCAGAGAAGCGGAGAGTACGCCCGCCAGGAATATGGCGTCCACCACCGGCAACAGGAACATGATGCCGAGTACTTCCTTGAGCGGAATGGACTTTTTTTTCGAAATCCAAAGTGCCAGTCCTCCCTGACCCACTCCCGGGTTGAGGGCTATAAGGAGATAGCTCGCGCCTCGTATCGAAAGAATTTCCAGGAAAGGCATGGGCCGGTCCATTTGCCGGAATAACCGGTGATATGCAAGCCCGTTGATTAGAAATACGTACGTATAAAAGATCAGTCCCAGCAGAACGACATCACGAACCGATTCACTCTTAAGCTGGTCAATGGTATCCTTCAGACCCACCTTTTGGAAAACCACCACCAACAAGGTGGCGGTAATTATCCAGGGTAGAATTTTACGAAGTGCGAGAAAGCGAGGTTTATCCATCAACTGTCTCGGTTAAGTCTATAACCCCTTCATCTTCCTCGAAGAACTCGGTCAATTCCTCGACTTCGATGATGGGTTGGTACTCACCGCCGTTGATGCTGACTTCTTCATGACCGTGAATATTGCCTGCTGCGGCAAGGTCCTCGATGGTGTTTTTTCGTATAGGTCCCAAAACGAGCCCGTCGGGGCTTCTTATTTTATATCGCGGCTCTCCTTCGGCCATCATTTGCTGTTTCTTGGTTACCAGCGCTTCGATGCGACACTGATCGCAAAGGGGGTGAGGAATATCTTCGAGAACATAGATCTCAGCGCCGCATCCGGCGCATTCTTTCTTAACCTTCAGCGATTCGAGCAACCTCTCGCGCTCAGCATCGGCGCCGGCAGTCTCATCCTCGACCTCATGGGCCTCGAATATTTCGAACAACTCCGGAAACTCGAGCATGCCCATCCACTCGCCGTCGTGATGGCGGCATTCCTCATCGCTTCGAACTTTCCTCGCGATGATAAGATCGCGTAAAGTGTCCAGCCTTACCGGCCCGATAACCAGGCCGTCCTTGGATCGAACCTCGTATTTAGCGGCATCGGGGTCGACCGGCTTTTCCGCTTCGGTTTCGGCGGAAGGTGCCTTTTCCCCGGTTTCCTCTTCGAGGGCCTCGGCAACTTCTTCAGGCGCTTCAGCCTCCTCATCAAAAGGCAGCGGAACTGTCGACTCCCCTAAATCCTCATCCTGGTCGGGCCATACCTGGTCAGCTTTTTCCTCGGCCTCCGGTTCTTCCGAAGGAGCCTCTTCCTCATCCTCATCGATAAGGCCCGGCAGAGTAGCTTCGCTCCCGTCGAATATTTCATCGGGGAAGTCCAGCTCCGAATCTTCCATCAAGTCCTGGGATTTTTTGCGGGCTTCTTCGACGGCTCTCGAAGCGCGGCACTGATCGCAAAGCGCAGGACCTTCATCGGGAGGAAAGATACTTTCTCCACAATCTTCACATTTTACCTTGGCGGGCGTTTTGGCCGGTTGGGCACTGGAAGAGCCGGCGACGAGGCGATTCACTGCCCCGCATTTCGGGCATTTGAACTTAAATGCCTTTCCGGGAGAAACCTCCCCTTTTACCTTGAAAGTAGAGTTACATTCCTCGCAAGTAACTTTCATAACGGCCTCGACGGGCTGCAACCCGCGCCCACAGCTTACTTTCGGTTGAAACGAAAAAACAAACTGAAGATATTACGCCGAATCAATTATACGATACTGTAGATTATCGCGCGGGGTGATGTCAAGCAAGTCGAAAAAGAAATTCAAGGTTTCTCGATTGTGCTGATTTTTTTCTTCAATCGTCGCGCTCGATCGGACTTTGGGTTTGATGCCAGCGCTTTTCGGTACAACTCGACGGCTTTCTTCTTTTTACCTACTTTCGCATAAGCGTCGCCCAGGTGCTCTGTTATTTCCGGCTCGTCGGGGTCCATTTTGTGCGCCTTTTCGAGCAACTTGATCGCCTTGGAGATTTTTCCCTGCTTGAAGTACACCCACCCAAGACTGTCCGTTATCGCGGCGGAGTCGGGTTTGAGCTTGAGCGCTTCGAGTATCAACTTTTCGGCCTCGTCGAGCTTGACCCCTTGCTCGGCGTAAGAGTACCCGATGAAGTTAAGCGCTTCCGCGTTGTTAGGATTTATTTCGAGCACACGGCGCATGATCCTCAGACCTTTATTCTCGTTGCCCGCCTCGTAGTGAGCGACCCCGAGCGTAAGCAATATCGTTACTTCGAGCGGATCGGCCTTTGCCACCGGCTCCAGGATTTCGACCGCGCGCGAGTATTCTTCTCTTTCCATATAAAGGCCGGCCAGCAATAAGGCTACATCACTCATTCCGTGATGATTCGAATAAAGTTTCTCCGCAGCCGCAAGCGCCTCGTCATAACGCTTCATTCTCGCCAGAGTCAGCGCGCGCCTGAACCGTGCCTGCGGGTAAATAGAACTCTCGGGAGGCATGGATTCGTAAAGCTCCAACGCTTTCGTAAGATTCTCCCCGCCTTCATAGGCCATGGCGAGGAAAAATACGATAACCGTGTTGCCGGGACGCTTGGCCAGCAAGCGATCGAGCTCGCGGATCGCTTCGTCGAACTTTCCCTTGTCTATAAGGTCGATGGCCACACGCAGACCCAATTCATCGATACTCCCCGGAACCGGGCCGGAATATTCTTTCCCCTTGACGGCGGCCATACCCTCGAGCGCCTCGATGTTGCGGGGATCGAGATCGAGCACTCGACGGAAATATCTCTCGGCCGCGGCCTTGTCGCCGGATCGAAGCGCGCACGCGCCGAGCTTGAGCAAGCTCGGGATATGATGGGGGTCGAACTCGACGGCTTTTTCGAACTCCGCCTGTGCTTCGGCGTGCTTGGCCGAGGCTTCTTTTACCAGCCCCAGCCAGAAGTGTATTTCCGCAACTCCGGGATATTTCGCAGCCAATGTTTCCAACACTCGAGCCGCTTCGTCAAACCGCCCCGTTTCGGCCTCGACACGCCACATGAGCATAAGAATTTCGTCATTTGTCGGATCCAGTTGAGCCGCGTGCTCGAGGTGCTTGCGAGCGGATTCGAAATCACCCCGGGAGACCTCTATACGGCCAATCATTATCAGAAAATACGGATCGTTCTTGTAATAGGGAAGTACCTCGACCGCCAGTCGGCGCGCTTCATTTGTTCGATCTTGCAGCAAATACACTTCAGCGAGCTTGGCCTTTATCTTCGGCGAGTTAGGGTCGGCGGCAAGCGCCTGCTTAAGAGCCCTCTCCGCTTCGACAGGGTTGCCGTGTTCAAGCAAGTAGCTACCCCGTACGTAGAAGGTCAACGCCACCTGGTTGGGTTTGCCGGGCGGTGGGGGCGGAGGTTTCTTCACTGCACTGCCCAACGTCCCGCAACAGGAAATAAAAAAGAGCAGCACTATCCCTATTTTGCTCAGGCGAGGAACCATTATCCGATGGTATCACACCCCCGGAGAGATCACAATTTGAGCTATTTTTTAGATACTATAACACCCTGATTCCCGGTTAATGGCATGGTAATGTTTTTTCGGAAGGATATTGATGAG
>CAZDAF010000186.1:0-7350 GCA_964503115.1 uncultured bacterium | reverse complement strand
CTTTTTTCTTTTAACCCAATAACCAACGGTTCAGCAATTCACGAAGTAGTAGCCGAGTATTATCCGGCTTCTCGCAAATGAAGGAAAGCCATTACCAACGAAGGAAATCCACGAAGTCTTCCTCAACTCATGGAACCTCGAACTCAAGAGTAATACACCCATTGACTTCAATGGTAAAACCCCGGATGAAATGGCCGACCGGTGAACGGACAAGAATGTCCGTTCTCCTAACCGTTTCTGCCTCAGAATCGCTCAAATAGGTACCAATAAAATTGAAGCCGGGAAGCCCCGTCGAGACTCCCCGGCAATTCAGCGCGGTTATTCGCTATTTCTTCTTTTTCTTCGAGCGTTTTTTACGAGCTTGTTTTTTCCGCTCTTCCTCTTCGAGAACGGCATGCGCGGCCGCCAGCCGGGCTATCGGAACCCGGTATGGCGAGCAACTCACGTAATCCATGCCGACTCTGTGGCAGAACTTGACGCTTTCCGGGTCGCCACCATGCTCGCCGCAAATACCGACTTTCAGGCCGCGTCTGGCGGCACGGCCTCGCCTAGTGCCCATCTCGACCAGTTCGCCGACGCCCGATTGATCCAATGTCACAAAAGGATCGTCCGAGAGAATCTTTTTTTCGACGTAATCGCGCAAAAAATTCCCGGCGTCGTCTCGAGACAGTCCGAATGTGGTCTGGGTCAAGTCGTTAGTGCCGAAGCTGAAGAATTCCGCATGGGCGGCGATTTCAGCAGCGGTGAGGGCGGCGCGGGGCAACTCGATCATGGTGCCCACCAGGTACTGCACCCGGATGCCGTGCTTTTTCATCACCTCGCGAGCCACCTTACGAGTCATCTCCTCGAGTGGAATATACTCGTTAATATGACCCACCAGCGGTATCATCACTTCCGGCTTGACCTTCACCTTCTTTTTCTTCAACCGGCACGCCGCCTCGAATATGGCGCGTACCTGAACTTCATATATCTCGGGATACGTGACGCCCAGCCGGCAACCCCGATGACCGAGCATCGGGTTGAACTCGTGCAGCGCCGCGACACGCGCTTTCAACTTTGCGGGGCTGACTTTCATCTGTCCGGCAAGTGCCTTGATATCCTTTTCCGTTTGAGGCAGGAATTCGTGCAGGGGCGGATCGAGCAACCGGATAGTCACGGGCAACCCCTCCATGGCCTTGAAAATTCCGATAAAATCTTTTCTCTGGAAAGGCAGAATCTTCGCCAGCGCCTTTCGTCGTCCGGCTTCGTCGTCGGCAAGTATCATTTCGCGGACGGCCGCGATGCGATCTTCTTCGAAAAACATGTGCTCGGTGCGGCACAACCCGATGCCTTCCGCACCGAAATCGCGGGCGATGGCCGAATCCTTCGGAGTGTCGGCGTTTGTGCGAACTCCCAGCCTGCGAATGTCGTCCACCCATTTCATAAAGGTACCGAATTCGCCGGTCAATTTTGGCGCGATGGTCGATATCCGGCCGAGAAAAACCTCGCCGGTGGAACCGTCGATGGTTATCTCATCGCCTTTTTTCACCACGGTATTGCCTGCGCGGAAAACTTGTTTCTTGTAATCGACCTCGATTTCGGAACATCCTGCAACACAGGGCGTTCCCATACCTCGGGCAACCACCGCCGCGTGGCTGGTCATCCCCCCGCGGGCGGTGAGTATCCCCTGTGCCGCGTGCATACCGTGTATGTCTTCAGGGCTTGTTTCAAGCCTGACGAGCATCACCTTTTCGCCCGCCGCGCCGAGTTCTTCCGCCTCGTCGGCGCTGAATACCGCCTTACCCGAAGCCGCGCCGGGGCTGGCGTTCAAGCCCTTGGCTATACGCTTCTTGGGAGCCTTCGGGTCGAGAGCCGGGTGCAATAGCTGGTCGAGCTGCTCGGGCTGAACACGCATTACGGCGGTTTTCTTGTTGATAAGCCCTTCCTTTACCATCTCTACGGCGATTTTTACCGCCGATTGGGCGGTACGCTTGCCCACCCTCGTCTGCAACATCCAGAGCTTGTTTTCCTGGATGGTGAACTCGACGTCCTGCATGTCGGTATAATGCCGCTCGATCCTTTTCTGAATGTTGTCGAGCTGCCTGTAAATTTTCGGCATTAAAGCCTCGAGCGACTCAAGGCTCGGGTCGGATTTCCGGGCTTCGTTGATGGGCTGCGGAGTTCTAATTCCCGCGACGACATCTTCGCCCTGCGCGTTAGGCAAAAACTCGCCATAGAAAATTCTCTCGCCGGTGGCGGGGTCACGGGTAAAGGCGACTCCCGTGGCGCTCGTATCGCCGAGATTGCCGAACACCATCGTCTGAACGTTCACGGCGGTACCCCAATCGCTCGGTATATTATTGAGCTTGCGGTACGTGACGGCCTTATGCCCGTTCCAACTCTCGAAGACCGCCCCGATAGCGCCCCACAACTGCTTCCAGGGCTCTTCCGGGAAGTTGCTGCCGGTGTGCTTTTTTACTTCCTTCTTAAACCGGGCGATGAGCTTCTTCCAATCTTCGACGGTAAGCTCGATATCGTACTTACATCTTTTCTTCTTCTTATATCCGTCAAGTACGTCCCTCAATATATCACCGTCCATTTCCATAACGACATTCGCATACATCTGTATCAGTCGCCGATAGGAATCGAGGGCAAAACGCTCATCTCCGGTCTTGCTTATAAGCCCCTTGATAGTCTTTTCATTGAGACCGACGTTCAGGACAGTCTCCATCATACCGGGCATGCTGGCGCGAGCGCCGCTACGGACGCTGACCAGAAGCGGATCCCCAACGTCGCCGAATTTCTGGCTCATGTCCTTTTCGATGCGCGCAAGCGCCTTTTTCACCTTTTCCTTCAACCCCACCGGATATTTCCCACCGAGACGTTGATATTCGTTGCACATCTCGGTCGTTATGGTGAATCCGGGCGGGACGGGAATGCCCAGTCGCGCCATTTCGGCCAGGTTGGCGCCCTTGCCGCCGAGCAGATTCTTCATCGCAGCGCGACCCTCGGTCTTCGAGCCTCCAAACGAATAAACCATTTTGTTCTTCGCCATGTTACCTCCCTTTGTTCGGATTTTATTGATAAGTTTCTATGCTTGCTGATTCCTAAACACCCGGTCGTGAAATGGCGGAAAAATCGGCTACCGCCAGAAACGACCGATGAATAGCATATAGCAAACTGTGCCGGTTGGCACGCCGCTCAGGGTCTTCGGGATCGTTCACAAGAACCTCATCGAAAAACTTGTCCACGGCGGGCCTGAGTTCCGCCATCGCCTCGAGCGCTTTGAGGTATTCTCTCTCTTGGGCCAATTCTCCTACCCTGTCGCGGTTATTGCAGAATTTTTCCCAAAGCTCCTTCTCCTCCGGCTCTTTAAAAAGCGACTCGTCCACCTTATCGGTATGGAAATCCTCGAGTATATTTCCGACGCGGCGAAAACTGGTCGCCAGATCATCGAAATCGGGCCGCTCGCGAAACCTGTTAAGCGCCCAAGCTTTCTTAACAACATCCAGATAATCGTCAAACCCGGAGCGCAATACCGCCTCGGCAGTGTCGGGAGCGACATCATCACTTTTAGGTGGAGCGGGACCTACAAAGGCACGTACTGCAATTTTTGCAAAGCCACTTATTAACTGATGTCGAATGCGTTCACGGACAAATTCGAGCATTTCTGCGAGAAGTTCTTTGGCTTCCTTCTTTGAATTCGCGGCCACTCCCTGCGCGGCGGCATCAAGCAGGTCGCTTAAGGACAAGTTGAGTTGACGCTGTTGGATGATCGCCAGAATTCCCAACACCGCGCGCCTCAAGGCGTACGGATCCCGGTCGCCTTTCGGAGTCAGTCCCAGCGCAAAACACGCGGCAAGGCTGTCGGCGCGGTCGGCTATTGCGACGGCGCAACTCTCCGCCTTTTCAACAGGTATTTTCCCTTCGTCGGCGCGGTCGGCTATTGCAACGGAACGACTTTCCGCCATTTCACCGGGCATTTTCCCTTCTTCGATGTCGGCGGCGCTTCGCGGCAGATAGTGTTCCTCGATGGCGCAGGCAACTTTTTCATCCTCGTCGGATTCTCGGGCGTAAATGCCGCCCATGTGGCCCTGAAGGGAAGGAAATTCTCCCACCATAAGAGTGACGAGGTCTGCTTTTGCGAGCTTTGCCGCTCGACGCGCTCGTGTTGCCACTTTAGAATCCCCGGGAGCTATCCATTCGCATATTTTTCCGGCAAGCTCCTCGATGCGGGACGATTTGTCGGCATACGATCCCATGCCCTTGATATAGAGCACATCCTTCAATTCCTGCGCGTGTTCTTCGAGCGATTTTTTACGGTCGGTTTTATAAAAGAACTCGGCGTCCGCCAGCCGTGCGTTAAGCACCCGCGCATTGCCCCGCGCCACTACTCCCTCATCATCGACAGGCGTGTTGGCAACGGTGATGAAGCACGACAAAAGATTGTCGCCGGCGCCGCGCAAAGGTACATAGCGCTGATGGCCCGTCATACTCGCAATCAGCACTTCTTTCGGCAAATCGAGATAATGCTCCGGAAACTCGGCATCAATAATCACAGGCCATTCAACGAGGTTGGTGATCTCCATAAACAAATCGGAAAAACATGCGGGTTCTCCACCCAATTGGTCGGCGCGATCATGTATATCTTTCAGCACAGCGCTAAAACGCTCACCGTGATCTATAATCACATTAGCATCACGGAGTTTCTCAATATAATCTTCATAACCGGTTACCTTTATTGGCTCCGGATGAGTGAACCTGTGTCCGTATGTAGTTGACCCCGCTTTTATCCCCTCGAGTTCGAATTCAATTACCTTTCCATCCAGCAGCGCCAGTATCCAATGAATGGGCCTTGCGAACCGCAAGTCCCCGTCGCCCCACCTCATCGACTTGGGCCATGGTATGGACGTGATGAATCGAGGTAATATCTCGGCGAGGATTTCTCCCGCAGGCTTGCCGGGCTTTTTAATCTTTGCCACGAGATATTCACCCTTTGGTGTATCTATCTTTTCCAGTTCATCGATGTCCACGCCTGCGCCCTTAGCGAATCCGACGGCGGCTTTTGTGGGTTTGCCTTTGTCGTCGTATGCCGCTTTAACCGGCGGCCCGGTACGCTCCTCGACCATGTCGGGTTGCCGATTCGGCAGGTTCTTTACCACGGCTGTTAACCGCCGAGGAGTGCCTGTTGTATATATATTATCTAAGTTCACGACTTCAAGGCGGTTTTCACGAAGAAGCCTACCTAGAATCAACACCATTGAACCCGTTGCTTCACCTAGAAACTCCGCCGGTATTTCCTCGGCGCCTATTTCGAGGAGCAGTTCCATGGTTATTTCCCCTCCTTCGATTTAAGCAGGGGAAACCCCATTTCTTCTCTCGTTTTTAGATACCCTTCCGCGCACAGTCGAGCGAGTTTCCTCACACGACCTATATATTTAACGCGCTCGGTAACGCTTATGGCGCCACGGGCGTCGAGCATGTTGAACAGGTGACTGCACTTGAGGCAGTAATCGTAAGCGGGCAGCGGCAGCCCGCGCTCGGCGAGGCGCTGAGATTCGGCTTCATAATCGGAGAAGTGCCTGAATAGCATATCGACATCGGATTCTTCAAAGTTATAGGTGCTGAACTCGACCTCCGAGCGATGGTGCACATCACCGTATTTTATGCCTTTTGTCCATTCAAGGTCGTAGACGTTGTCGACGCCCTGGATGTACATGGCAATGCGCTCGATGCCGTAGGTTATTTCCGCGCTGACCGGTTTGAGGTCTATTCCGCCCGCCTGTTGTAAGTACGTGAACTGCGTTATTTCCATACCGTCGAGCCAAACTTCCCATCCGAGTCCCCATGCGCCGAGGGTGGGAGATTCCCAGTCGTCCTCGACGAACCGTATATCGTGAGCCTTTAAGTCTATCCCGAAGGAACTAAGGCTGTCGAGATATATGTCCTGCACATCGAGCGGACTGGGTTTCAGGACGACCTGAAACTGGTAATAGTGTTGCAGTCGGTTCGGGTTTTCGCCGTACCTGCCGTCGGTGGGGCGGCGGCTCGATTCGACATACGCGACGTTCCACGGCTCGGGGCCGAGGACGCGCAAGAATGTCGCGGGGTTCATGGTGCCCGCACCCACCTCGACGTCGTAAGGCTGCTGTATGATACAGCCGCGCTCGCTCCAGAAATTTTGAAGGTTCAGGATGAGTTCCTGAAAGTTCACCCAACTCTCCTCAATTCTTACCTAACATTACCGACGGAAGTAAAATAATGAAACAGAAATGGGCGCCTTGCAAGGGTATGTGCAATCGGAGCGGGGCGTGACAAGCATTTAAGGACTCGATCAACCGGCTCAGCTTGCTATTTTAAATGTTGCCCTACAGCGTCCATAATGGCGTCCATATCGCTTTCGGGATTGAACCATCGGATTCGTTCGTCCGCGCGGAACCATGTCAACTGCCGCCGGGCGTACCGGCGCGTATCCCGCGCAAGCAACCCCGTAGCCTCCTCAAGCTCCATCTCGCCGACGATATACGCCCATGCATAACGATAACCGAAATGCCGCATGGGCCACGTGTCGCGCGCATAACCCATCTCCATTAACCGCTCGACTTCATCGACCAGGCCGGATTCTATCATTTTCCGAACCCGTTCGTCTATACGGCGGTGCAATTCCGCGCGAGGCAGTTTCAGCCCGATGCGGAGGTCGTCGTATTTCTCGGGAGGACGTTGGTTGCGCCAATGCTCGGAAATAGGCACGCCGGTCTGGTAATAAACTTCGAGCGCTCGCTTTATACGATACGTGTCGTTCGGGTGTATATTTCGGGCCGCTTCGGGGTCTGATCGCTTAAGCTCCGGGTAGAGGTCTTCGCGCCCGGCGCGCTCGGCAAGCGATTCCCTCAACTCCGGATCGGGATGAGGCGCTTCAAATAAACCGTCAAACAGAGCCCGAAAATAAAGCCCCGTTCCGCCTGCAACAACAGGCAGCATTTTCCGGGAGACTATATCGCGAACGGCAGCCGTAGCGCGCTCGAGCCAATCCGCAGCAGTAAAAGGCTCGGCCGGCTCTATCATCCCGACAAGATGGTGCACAACACCGCGCATCTCATCGGAAGTCGGCGATGCGGTACCGATAACCATGTGCCTGTACACCTGCATGCTGTCCGCGCCGACCACCTCGCCGCCGAAACGCCGAGCTATCTCGACCGCCACAGGCGTCTTGCCCACCGCAGTAGGTCCCATCAGTGTTACTATCTTATTATCCATTTCACTCTTTAATACAATATTTTAACAGTCTGAAATTTACCAATGGGGGTCCAAATTTGACCCTGATTCCCGGTTAATGGCATGGTAATGTTTTTTCGGAAGGATATTGATGAG
>CAZDAF010000185.1:4381-7369 GCA_964503115.1 uncultured bacterium | reverse complement strand
ATGAGGTGTCCTTTTACCACATCTTTCACAATAAATCTCATCAGTTATTTCATGAAACAGTAAAGAGTAGTTTGTGGATTTTCGAGTAAGAGTAGTTTTATTACCACACTTTTTACATGTACTAACCAGCTCGATTCTAAAGATTTCTCTGCAAGGTGCGTTGATAACATCAAAACTTTGGTAAGAACCGCCTGGTAATTGAAAACTCTTTTTCATTTTTTCTTCCTTTCGCTCGGCTTTTAAGCCGGTTATATGTTTTTTGGAACTAATTCTTGAGTTGGGAAATCTCGTCTTACTGAAATTTGTGCCAGAAATGTGCCAAGATTTCGTGAAAAGGGTGGAATTTGTGTGTTTTGTGGGTTGTGTGGAAAGCGGCAACCAGCTCGATTTTGTTAATGTTTTCGGTAAGTTATTGATTTTCGGAGGATTTGTGGAAGTTGGTGTGTCTGCATTAGAAGTCCGCTGCTCTATCCTCTGAGCTACAGGCGCGGCAAATTCGCTTATTTGTAATGATAATTCCGTCCCTCTACTCCGTCAATCCATCGATGCTTAACTACCGCGCAACCTGATACGCGGTTGGCAGCACGCCGCCATTCGAGTACCATACATCGCGAATGCGTGAATTTCCCCGAACTGATCTGCAACGCATACTCGCAATACAGCTTCGACAGGTAGGCGATGTGTTGATGTGCACTCCGACGCTACGTGCGCTACGTCGCGCGTTTCCCGAAGCGCGGATTGACTTCCTTGTCGAGCCCGGGCCTGCCAAAGTGCTGGCCGGCAACCCGGACATTACGGAAGTTATATTGCGCAACCCCAATCGCGGATGGATCGAAACTCCCTGGATAATAAGCCTGTTGAGGGGAAGGCGCTATGATGTGGCGATGGATTTTATGGCCAACCCCCGAAGCACCATGATAAGTTTGCTTTCGGGCGCGCGATTGACAATATCCTTCGCTGGGGGCCGCCGCAGCTTTTTTTACAGCCGCGCCGTCGAGCCGGAAGGCGCATACTCCGCCGCGCATAAACTGAGCCTGCTCAAGCCGCTGGGAATCAACGGAGGCAAATTGAGGCCCATATTTGTCGTGTCGGAAACCGCGCACGCTTTTATCTCCGGTTGGCTCGACGAGAAAGGCCTCGAGCCGGGACGGTTTATTGCGATAGATTCGACAACGCGTCGAGTTACTCGCCGATGGACGCGGTTCGGAGAATTTGCGGATTTGCTGAAAAAGGAACATGGCGCCTCGTGTGTTTTTCTATGGGGACCGGGAGAAGAGCAATACGTGGACGAATCTCTTGCGGCATGCTCCGAAAAACACTTCAAGGCTCCTCCAACGACGATTGACAATATGGCCGCGTTGATTGAGTCCGCCGCCGCGCTTGTCGGGACCGAAAGCGCGCCGCGTCACATAGCTGCCGCGCTTCGAGTACCGAGCCTTACCGTTATCGGCTCGACCAGAGCTGAAAATTGGACGCTGCCTGAGCCTATTCACAAGATCATATCGCTTGACTTGCCTTGCCAGCCATGCGGTAACAACGTATGCCAACGCGGCAATAATGAATGCGTGACAGCGCTCGAGCCCGAGGCGGTACTTGAAGCTCTCCGTCAATTGGCCGATAACGCCGCGCCTGGTTTGGGCAAGTTACTTCGATTGTGAACGCACAGAGCGGGCGCTATTCCATCCACGTTGGAGAACCGCCCGACAGCCTGTTATAATCAAACTTCACTCGCGGAGCATTTGTCCCTTGCTGAAGTAAAACAATTATGGAAACGCCAGCCCGGATGCCCCAAGGCCGTATCCCGCCGTGGGTCAAGAAGTTCGTACCGATATTGGTAAGCGCGCTTATCCTGTATTACTACTTCCACGATCAGGATTGGGAGAAGTTAATGGACGCCGCCGGCAGGGCCAACCTACTTGTGGCGGTGCTCGCCATCGCCATACCGCAGCTTGTGTTCTGGCTTTTTGAGGTTTTGATCGCAGATCGTCATGTTACCTGGTTTCACGGGCCTTTCGACTGGAAGAAATATTTCTGGGTCAGGGGCGCGATATACATCATATTGCTTATAAATCCGACTATCGGCGGAGGCGGTATATTTCTCTACATCCAGCGTAAAACCGAAATGAGTTGGACCAAGCTGTTGGGGATTATGCTTTTCCGCTTCGGTATGACCCTTTGGGGTATCGGCATTTTAATGATTCCCGCCACATTGGCCATGTACTACTATGGCCTTGCGGAGAAGGCAAAAATCAATATGTACATATGGTGGGGAATATTACTAATACCCGGTGTCTGGTTTTTTATCGGAACATGGCTATTCTGGTTCTATAACATCGATTACAGCGGGATAGGAAAAATTATAGTCCGCGACAGAAACAGCGAATTTTGGACGGCATTCCGCGTCGCCACACGCAAACAATGGTTTCTGACCTGGGCGATGGGTATTCCGCCGTTTCTTTTTATGTTGGTAGGCTTTTATTTCGTTAGTAGGGCCTTTGGCGTGAATGTTCCGTTTTTGGAATTCATGGTCGTGTCTCCCTTGGCGATGGCTGTGATGGATATGCCGATTGCATTTGGTGGTTTCGGCGCTGCTACGTTGGCATGGCTTGTGTTTTTTGGAGATTACGGCATCAAAGAAAACATTGCCGCCCTTACACTGTTTCTTCCCTTTATGCGTGTATTGATCCGTGCTCTTATCGGTCTGGTGTCGTTACGCCCAGCCATTTCGGACATTTCGACTCTGACATTGACGTCAAAGAAAGATTCCGTGCAATCTGCCACTGCGCCGGAACCGGAAAACGTATAAGCCAAAAAAAGCCAAAATGCATAATATACCCGCACTTCGGGGCGCCGGTGCTTCGGTTCTTGAAGTTTCTTTCCTGTTCGTGTAAAATTGGTACAATTTGGTGTATAGGTACGGGAAAGAAAGTATGGAAAAAATTATTGGGATAGACTTGGGAACCACTAATAGCTGCGTCGCCATCGTCG
>CAZDAF010000185.1:0-4371 GCA_964503115.1 uncultured bacterium | reverse complement strand
GAAGATGGTCAACCGCGAATTATACCCAGCGCCAAGGGGTACCTTACAGTACCCTCCGTGGTGGCTTACGATGACGCCGGACATCTCCTCGTGGGACAACCCGCCGTCAGACAGTCGCTTATAAATCCGGAAAACACCGTTTATGGAGCAAAACGTCTTATAGGCCGCCATTATGACTCGCCGATAGTTCAGGAAATAAAGAAATCATTCCATTATGAAATATTCCGCACATCCTCCGATGAAGCGGGAGTAATTATCAAGGGCGACAAATTCAGCCTTCCCAAAGTGAGTGCCCTTATCCTGAAAGAGATAAAGAAATGGGCCGAGGACTATCTGGGCTCGGGAGTCGATAAGGCCGTCGTAACCGTACCGGCGTATTTCAACGACCGGCAAAGACAAGCGGTGCGTGAAGCCGGACGGTTGGCCGGGTTGGACGTACCGAGGATAATAAACGAGCCGACCGCCGCCAGTCTGGCGTACGGATTCGGGCGCGATTTCGATCAAACAATTGTCGTCTACGACCTCGGCGGCGGCACTTTCGATGTTAGTATACTCGAGTTGGGAGAGGCAACCTTCCAGGTACTCAGCACGTATGGGGATACTTTTCTTGGCGGTGTCGATTTCGACAACCGGATCGTCGAACACGCCATGGAAATTTTCGAGAAAGAGCATGAAGTGGATTTGGCCGGCGACCGTGTGGCGCTGCAAAGATTGAAAGAGGCCGCCGAGTCGGTTAAGAAGGAACTCAGCGTGCGTGACGAGGCACGCATAAACGTACCATACATATACCAGGACGATAAGGGGCCCAGCGACCTGGATATTACTGTAACTCGCGAAATGCTTGAGAGCATGGTCGAGCCGCTGGTGGATAAGACGATCCGAATTTGCCGTGAGGCGCTGGATATGGCGAAGATCGAGCCTCATGAAGTTCAGAGCATCGTACTTGTCGGGGGACAGACGCGCATGCCGATGGTATGGCGCAAGATCGAGCAACTTTTCGGGAAGGCTCCGTCGAAGGGAGTTCATCCTGACGAGGTGGTCGCTTTGGGCGCGGCCATAATGGGCGACCTGATAGCTAGAAAAGGACAGCAGGAAGTCCTTTTGATGGATGTTGTGCCGGTAAGTTTCGGATTGATACTGCCGGACAACCGGTTTAAAAAGATAATCAATCGCAACACGACGATACCGGCAAGGAAAACGAAAACCTTCACTACCAGCCGAGACGATCAAACCAGCGTTAAGATTTCGGTTGCGCAGGGCGAAAGCGCCAATGCCGATGAAAACGAGTTGCTAAAACATATCGCTTTTCGAGGCCTGAGACCCGCTCCTTCGGGAGAGGCGAAGGTCGAGGTGACATTCGCTATTGACGCTGACGGTATACTTCATATAACCGCCAAGGATCAGGACACGGGTAAGGAAATACGTACGGTGGTGACCTCTGACATGCAGGAATTGCCATAAGGCCCGGTTATCATTTGAATCTCGTCGATGAATATTCAGAGAACCATTTGACGTCAAGCCCGTTTTAAGAGATGGGAGGTTTCCGCAGTGCCCGCTGAGTCACGTATCAAGAGGGCGATTTCAAAATTTTGGAATTACGTTTCCCATGCGGCGGTATTGCTGACCGGCGCTCTGGTGAGTGATTTCGCTTGCGCCATGTGGACGAGCTACGGCGCCGGCGGCGCGGTTTCCACTTCCGGTAAATGGGTCTGGATCGAGTTGGGCGCAGTCCTCCTTTGGCTCCTGTGGAACGGTTACAGTATGTTGATCGCGAACCTTACAGGAACTGACTTGCGCCGGGTGCGCGGCGTTGACGCTTTCACGTGGTTGCCGCTTGCCCTTCTCGGCTTCCATACTCATCAGCATCTCATAGGCCAGTTTTTCCTTGGGCGGCACTATTCTGCCGCGTATTTCGTCGCTACGGTTTTATTGGTTCTTTTGTTCAAAGCGTCTCACGCAGCAGCGCTGCTGACAGGCGCTCGCGCATGGGCCGTGGCCGTATTGATAGCCGGTATCGCGGGCCTTGTTTCGACGATTCAGCGACTGGATTTCCCCGCCGGCAACAACATTTTTTCTTGGTTCGAGGTTGACGTTTTCATCGGCGTCCAATTGGCCTCGGCGGCGATAATATCGCTGTTTGTCTTTATTTCCGGCGCGGTGCGCAAGCGAGCGGCTAGAGCGCTGAAGGGCGCCGTGGCGCTGGCAGTTTTCTTACCCATCTGGTTGTCGTTTACCGCCGGGCCCAAGCCGGTGGTTTTGCCCGGCCCGAAGATCGCGGAAAAGATGCCCGAAGCCTTGCCCATGGAAATTTTCGCCAAGGGTGGAAAAGTACGACGAGTTCGAATGGTCATTGGGGGAGAGTTGCGTGACGCCGTCCTTTTTCCTCAACCGGGATCGGTATCTCAAAAACTTGATATTGTTCCCGGATCGAAGTTGTCGTTTGGGATAGGCGCTGCGGTTTTCGGTGAAAGGCCGAACGATGCCGTGTTGACTTTTTCACTCGACATCGAGCGCAACGCCCAAAAAGCTACGATTTGGAAGCATAAGCTTGATCCGTTGCACGTCCCTTCCGATAGAGACTGGGTTGACGTTACGGTTGATTTATCGCCACTTGCAGGTTCCGAAAGCGTACTCACCTTCAGGGTGGAAGGTGGGCCGTTCGGCGCAGTAAGCAGGCCTGTTATAACAAAAGACGATCACAACTCGGATAAGCCTCCCAACGTTTTAATATTGCTTGTGGATACTCTTCGCGACGACCACGTGGGCGCATGGGGTTACGAGCGCAATACCACTCCGTTTATCGACGAGATTGCACGCACCGGAGCGATTTTCCGCAAGACGGTGAGTACATCGTCGTGGACCGAACCGGCCACCTTCAGCCTGCTGACCGGTATGCTTCCCGGGCAGGCTGATGTGGACTTATACGGGCGGGTGAAAATTGCGGATAAGGCGGAGTTTCTTTCCGAGATACTGCATCGCAAAGGCTACCGCACAGGAGCGATTTCGGGCAATTATGTAATCAGCTATACACTCGGATTCGATCAGGGATTCGAGACTTTCAGCGAGCGATGTTTCTCCAATTTCCACTGGCGTAGCGCCGAATGTATGACTGATGAGGCAATCGAGTGGATAGACCGCGAGCCCGATAGGCCTTTTTTCCTGTATTTGCATTATATAGACCCGCATGCGCGGTATAACGCTCCACCGCCCTACCACGAAATGTTCTCCAACGGTTACGTAGGCGAAGATCAGCGAATAAAACGTGGGGAAACAATGGAATTCGAGCTCATGCGCCAGCGCGCCGACAAAACAGTAACACTGCCTGAGGAAGACCGGCGATACCTACTCGAACGTTACGACGGAGAGATAGCCTACTCGGACGCCCAACTGCGCCGATTGTTCGACAACCTCGGAAAGCGAGGATTGTTACGCAACACTATCGTCGTCATTACGTCGGATCACGGCGAAGAGTTCACCGAGCATGGAATGCTGGGTCACGTGCTTAACCTACACGGGACATTGGTTAACGTACCTCTGGTTTTCCGGGCTGAAGGTCGGGTGCCGGCCGGGGTGGTGGTGAACGAGCCGGTCAGCCTTGCCGATGTGATGCCGACCTTACTTGACATGCTGGAGATAGAGCCGCCGCGTATGGTCTGGGGGCGAAGTGTAACGCGCCTGTGGAAGGGAGACCGGCTCGAGCCGAGGATTTGTTTTGCGCAGCGAAGAAGACTATGGTTCTTCGAATGGGCGGTTACCGACGGAAAACACAAGCTCATAATGGAAAGCACTCGAAAAAGCGGTATGCGAAATCCGCGCTTCTATGACCTCGATGCCGATCCGCTCGAGTACAACAACCTCGCGGGTAACTCGCTTCAAGAACGTCGGATGCGCGAAGAGTTAATGAAAACACTCGGGTGGATAAATAAAAATAAAATCAAATTCGGCGGCCCTGCGGACAAACTGGACGAAGAAAAATTCCGCAAGCGTATGAAAGCCCTCGGGTACCTCTAACGATTTGCGTCATTCAACACCGATTTTCAAAAAGCCCTAAATCATCATAATTAGATAGTTCCTGTCGCAAAACTGCCATTTTACCTTCCTGGGGTAGTTTTTGCAGTGCGGTGACTTGACACCGACATTCTTAGCCCGGATTATTCACGGATTACTTTGGCCCGTGTTCTTGAGGAATTCCGCCGAAGGCGGGATGTCTCGAAGTCTGTTCTGAGCGAAGTCGAATGGAGGCGCGGGCCTTGAGACCCGTGAGAATAATCCGGGTGTGCGTCCTGAAAGCTGTGAGCGGTCCGAGTTGGTGAAAGGCCAGCCCGCGAACCCAAGGGCATGGGAGCGGTAACCGAGTCTTGCGCGCGTGTC
>CAZDAF010000184.1:0-7430 GCA_964503115.1 uncultured bacterium | reverse complement strand
TCTTTTTGCCTACTTTTTCTTTTTCTAAAGAAAAAGTAGGGGCGTTCCGGTCTCGCCGGACTGTCGAAAACTCGGCCAATCGATGCAGTTTGCCGAACCTATTGTGCGGAACAAAACGCTCCCACGCGAACGGGGACGAATCGGGCCGGCGGCGAGGGAAATCCTGCAAGCCATTAAAACTAATTGACTTTTTTCTCCGCCGCTTTCATAATATTCATAGTGGGATGGCGTCAGTGGGCCATACGGTTTGTTGACAGCATGCGGACGGAAAGGAATTTTTATGGGAGTTCAAGCTCAGTTCCCACCGATTCAGCAGTTGTACTTGTTGGGAATAGCTGTGCTTCTGGGCGGGCTGATAGGTCTCGAGCGGCAGTTTTCCAAGACCGACACCGGTTTGCAGGAAGCGATTATCGGAGTCCGTACATTTGTTTTTATCACTTTGCTTGGAGCGTTATCGGCGATGATAAGCTCCATTTACCTGCCGTGGTTTATAGCGGTAGCTTTCGCCGGCATGTCCTTGGTGGTTCTGTCTCGATACGTGCTGATGGCTCAAAGCGGCGAGGCTGAGCTGGGCATCACCACTGAAATCACGATGCTGCTTGCTTTTCTAATCGGTAGCATTACCTGGTGGGGGCACGTGCAATTGGCCATCGCGCTGGCGGTGGCTGTAACTTTGATATTGACCCTGAAGGCCGAGCTCCATCACTGGACCGAAAAGATGGGCTCCGGCGATATAAGGGCTATCCTGAAATTTGCGATTTTGACATTTGTGATACTTCCCGTTTTGCCCAACCGCGCTATTGACAAGTGGGGTTTATTCAATCCTTTTGAAGTATGGATAATGGTGGTATTGGTATCGGCGCTGGGTTTTATCGGGTATTTGCTTTTGAAGTTCATCAGGCTTCGCGGAGGTATCGAGTGGGCGGGCGCAATAGGCGGTTTGATAAGCTCGACGGCCGCCGCATTGAGTTTCTCGCGCCGGTCCAATACTTCCCCCAAAATGGTGGCAAGCCTCGCGATGGGGGTGCTGCTGGCGTGCACGATTATGTTCCCCCGATTATTGATAATAGTTGCGGTGGTGGGACATTGCCTTGTGAAGCCGTTGCTACTTCCCTTTGCTCTGATGGTCTTCGCCGGCGCGGCAGCGAGTTTGCTGTGGTGGCGACGTTATCGCGCCAGGGGATATGAGGGGAAGACTTTCGAGTTTCGCAACCCGGTCGAAATTGGCGCGGCGATTACTTTCGGGATAATTTTCGCGACTATAAGAATAGCGGCCATACTTGCGGAACAACACTTCGGGCATAATGGCCTTTTTATTACAGCCGCATTATCGGGATTGGCGGAGCTTGATGCGATAGTGCTCAGTATCGCTAGAATGGTGTGTTTATCCGAGCCGAATACGGTAAGCGCCGAGATCGGGGCGAAAGCTATAATCATCGCTACCGTAAGCAATTCCGTGGTTAAAGCCGGTATCGTGGCAATGCTGGGAAGCCGGAGAATGAAAAGGCCCGTCATTGCGGGCCTGGGGGCGATGGCTATAGTGGGAACGATTTATCTTCTTTTGATTTGGTGACAAGCAGCGGCCCGGGAGGGCCTTTACGCTTCAGGCGCCCTCCCCTTCCTCTTCCTCGTCCTTCTTTCTAACTATTTTTGCTTTTTGTTTGAGCGCCTCGATCCACGAGTCAACCATTTCGTTTTGTCGTTCCATAAGAAGCCTGCTTCTCAGCGCGGCCGCTTTTGAATTGAACCCCCCGGGGTCGGCCGCTCTCAGCCCGATAAGCTTGATCAGATGGAATTTTCCATTCACCTCGAAAACGCGGTCGGCCACAGGGTCGTGAAGCGGCAGTGCGAAAGCCGCGCTTACCATGTCAGGCGAATAACCCACCTTCGGGATATAGCCTTTTTCCCGGGCGAAGTAATCGGTATTGATAAGTTCCGCCGTTTTATACTTTTTGGCCGCTTTATCGAAAGGCGTACCCGATTGGATAAGAGCGAGAATTTCTTCGGCGAGCTTTTTCGCCGATTCCTTACGCCGCTCGGCGAGCATTTCATCCTTCAGGATAGGCACTGCCTCTTCATAAGTTGCCACGTGTTCGTCGAATATTTCCGCCAGTTGCAGAACACATGCTCCTTCAGGCAGCGTGATCGCGTCGGACACCTGATCGATGTCCCATAGTTTGAATGTCGCCGATACCAACTGCCTCGAATCGGGCATATCGTCAATTTCTTCAACGCTTTCGAAGAAGAGTTCGCTGAGTTTGACTTCCGCCGTGGCGATCTTTGCCGCTTCCAGGAAAGGAGTTCCGTCGCGGACATTCTCGAGGATTTTTTCAGCCGCTTTATGTGCCTCCGATTTCCCTTTGAGCTTTCGGACCCATTGAACGACTTCGCTTCGCACTTGCCTGAAGGGTTTATATTTTCCCTTTTTCTCCTCCTCGACTTTGAAGATGTAGAATCCGTCCAGGCCGGTTACAACGCCGGAGATTTCACCCGGCTTAAGTTCTCGAAGCGCACTGCCTGCCGGATAGCCGGCCTCGCTTACATTCACCCATCCCATGTCTCCGCCGGAAGGCGCGGTTTCGCCGTCGTCCGAATACTTTTCCGCGAGTCCCTCGAAAATATAAGTTTCGAGCCTGGCATCGGCGGCTACTTCCCGGGCTCGTTCCTTTATGATTTCTCTTTTATCTTGCGTAGTCCCGAAGGGCGCCGAGAAGAAAATCTTTCGCGCCTTCACTTTACGGGACCGAATGGCGAACCTGAAGTCTTTCGCCTTTTCGTAATAGTCTTCGAGGTCTTCCTGTGTAAGTGTTTCAGGGTCAATCATTTCGACGGCGTCAAGGCATGCATACCGGACTCTGCGCTTCTCAGGAACGGTGACGGCTTCCGGGTCGGCGTCGAATCGGGCGCGAATTTCGCTTTCGGCAGGTTCGTCGACATCGGTTATTTTCTCCGGATCAACTTTCACAATGTCCATATCGGCCATTCGATTTTCGTAAAGGTAAGTCTGCCGAACATCCTCGTCGGTGACAATCGCTCCGGCGGCGACGGTCCCGCTTAATTTTGAAATAATCAAACGTTGCCTGACATCTTCTTTAAACGCGCTTTCGGACAGGTTGTTTGCAACAAGGAAAGAGCGGAAAAATTCCGGCCGAAATACGCCGTCCTTCTGGAAGGTTCGCACTATTTGTTGTGTGATTTCGCCCTCGGTGACTTCAACTCCAAGCCGGGCGGCTTCCTGAATGATAAGTTCCCGGTTGATGAGCGTCTCCAGAATTTCTTCACGCAGTTTTTGCTCTTCCGCCTCCGTTCGGGGCTCGTTTTTCCTCGAAATGGCCCGGCGCACGGCTTGCGTAAGTTCCTGCCGGGTGATCCGTATATCGTCGTTTATGGTAGCGACGGTGTTTGCCTCGATATCGCGATCCTTTTGCCGGAGACCGCAATATCCCAGCAGACCGAAGCCACCGAAGAAACTGACTGCAATGGCGATCATTATTCCCTTTAGTAGCGCCGATCCCCTCTTTTTCCTCAAGTAAGAAAGCATATCCTTATTTTGCCTCGCTTTAAAAGATGCAGACCATAAGGTCTGTGGCTAGATTTTAATCACTTGACGCCAACTTGCAAACGGGGGGTTGCTTTCGGGAAAAGAAAAGCGGTACGCCCAAAGGGCGCGAGTTTTAGCTTACGCGCCTTCTTTAATATAATAAGGTGAAGGATACCACCATTCCTCCGGACTCAAATCGAGATCCTCTATGAGTATGTGCATCAGGTTATATGGCACGGCCAGCAGGCACAATCCGCCGGGATAGGACGTCTGGTTGCAGAGGTATAGCTTATGTATCGGCGTGCGGTATCGGGACAGTTCCGGTAAGGGCCTGAGATTGTACCATTCTTCATCGCCCTTGCGGGTTCCGTACCAGTTCCCGCCTACAAAACCGAAGTTTCTCATATACGAGTCCTGGGGCGTATTGATGAACTTCGCCACAATCTTGTCTTCCGTCATGTTAGGCGCGACGCTGCGGATGGTTTCGAGAATGCTATCCACGATCTCGTCTTTAGCATCGTTTACCGCCATCTCCCCATCAACGTGATACTCAGGTGGCGGCATTTGCAAGTAAATCGGTGATAACACATGATAGCCCGGCGGGCAGCGCGTGGAATCGAAAATGTCATGAACGCAAACGGGGAGTATCATGCTTTCGGGTTTCGTCGGATGTGTATTGTATGAGTAAACGTCCCGCATTTGGTTTAGAACCACTTCCCTGGAATCCGCCGGCAGGAAAGTGCAGGTCGGATAGCCGTCAGAGTACACATTCCCCGCGTCGCCTTTGTATTCAGGCAGTTCCGTAGTGATGAGCGAAAGCACGAACAGGCTGCCGCCTTTGAGATTTATGTCCTTTATCTTTTGCTTAAACTCCGTGTTCAGCCAACGGGAAGGAACGAGCTTCTGGAAAGTATCCTTGATGTGTACTCCGCTGATCACCGCCCGGTCGGCGTAAATTTTCTTGTTTTTGACCGGCGCGTCGTCCGCCAGGATAACGCCCTTGGCTTCGCCGTCCTCGACGATAATCTCCTCGACTCTCGAATTGGTCAGGAACCTTACCTTGTGAGTGAGTGCGCATCGCACCATCGAATGAGTGAGGGTATGCATTCCTCCCACAGGTGACCCGGAACCGACGCCGACAAGCATGTTGCAAGTCATCCCGAACAAGCCGGTTCCCGGCCAACTGGGGTGCGGGCCGTTGTACCATGTGCTCATGGCCGCTACGACCTTCAGCGGTTCCGTGTCGTAAAAGGCATCCAATATTTCGAAAGTGGACAAATCAGTCATGGCCGGATCGAAAAACGGGATGGCCTTTTTGAGCTCCTTCGCCCAGGGCAAGTCTTCCTTGTTCAGGGTCATTCCTTCAGGAGGCGGAGGGGTCCAATAAATGGAACGGAGGAGTTCCGTTGCGTCGGAGTCCTTACTGCGGCCCTGGATAAGTTCCAACAACTGCGCGTCTTTTTTCGAAAACTTGCTTACCTGCTTTATTGAATTCTCCAGGTCGTAAGTGCCCATGGTAAGCCCTTTTCCGTCGGATGTGACGGCTCCAAGCAGGGTTCTGTAATAATTCATGCGGAACCCGAACTTGCTAAGCTCGAGCTGCTCGACGCCCGGGCCGGCCGCTCCGTAGAAATATGTCGCGTGCGGGTCGATCCGAAATCCCGGAATCGGCTCGGCGTTCTCGGCGCCGCCCCCGAGTTCCATACGGTCTTCGCAGACGCAAACGCTTATACCGCATTTGGCCAGATAACAGGCTATCCCCAACCCGTTGGGCCCGCCGCCTATCACAATAACGTCATAGCGATTATCCATGACAACGCCTCCTTGTCTTTCGTTGACACTTACCGTACGCAGGGCAAGTCGCTTTGTCCTTTAGTTTCTTCGATATTTCCTCAGTCTTGTGAGCAAGCTTTTTCGTAAATTTCCTCCACCTGGCGCAGGTCAACCGGCATGAATATAGATTACCTCTGCAATATTTTCATTTTATCAGTCTCGACTTCCAGGCTATCTCGACCCCCTATTCATCAAGAACGCCTTAATAATACTATTTCGCGCAATTTTATCAAGGACCTGCATTTTTTCAGGGAGGGAAGTTGGGTGCTCAGGTTTACAAACAGGTTCATAACGCCGCCTTCTCCATACGGATGCATACGCACACGTCTGTGTCCGCAGAACAGGCGGCGGCAATCCACACACTCATAGCGCAAAAACGAGGGATGATTGTGCTGTGTTTCTAATTATGGCTGGACCGTAATTTCCACATAATCCGGTGGGAAACTCGATGCGTTCCAGACATCGACGCCAAGAGAGAACGTGAAAACTCCCGGCCACGTGGCGGTGAATGTCGGCTGCGGATCGAACGGATCGCTCAACGGCATGGAGGCCGGGCCTGCTACCTGCGCCCAGGTGTATTGAGTGATGGGCTCGCCCAGCGGGTCGGTACTGTTCGTCCCATCAAGCTGTACAGGATCGTTGAGATTGACGGTGTCATCCGGCCCGGCATCCGGGATGGGGAGGATATCGTCCGTCCACAGGTTTGGATCCGTGCCGGAGTCCACTTCCCTGCCGTCATAAGCGTGACCATTGTCCGTATCGGTATCGAATGGGTCGGTGTCGTTATTATATTCCTCGAGGTTGATCAAACCGTCGGGTTCTTCATCGACGGAGGCGTCGGATGAATCCAGCGGGTCAAATCCCCGTAAGTCCTCCCACCAGTCGGGCATTCCGTCATCGTCCCTATCGAAAACAGTAGCATTGGGCCCGCCATATGCGCCTATATCGTTGCGCGTTCCGTCGGGATCGTAATATTCCGGGCCGGGTTGGCCCGCATCAATGCATGGCGAGCCGGCCTGAAGGTGATAATCATATATCTCATAGCCGTCCCCATTCTGCGCGATCCCTGCATCACCCAAAACGGTCACGGTAGTAGAAGTGTTATCTATTATCGAGAAATAAAGCACCGGGCCATTCCGGGGTTGGCCGGTGTCGGGGTTAATTAATAGTCCTTTTAGCGATAAGGAAGCCCACGATGCCGAGTCATCCGTCAGTATGGTTTCGACGTCTGACAGCCGATTAGGACCGGTACTCCATGTGCCACTGTATAACGGATTGCCCATGAACAGCGGGTCGGCATCGATGTTGCCGGGGTAACCGCCTTCTACATCGCTGAAATTAATAATAATTGGTTCATGAAAGGGATTGTAGTTGTATATCTCAGAGCCTTCTGAAGCCGTATCGCCCCAAAGGATACAGTTGGTTACCTCGATACCTGACCAGAAGTTGAATATTCCACCGCCCTGCTCGGCAGAGTTACCGTTAAAAGTGCAGTTGGTTATTATAGGGGGGGCATCAACGACCCCGTTGTATATACCGCCGCCGCGATAATAGGCCGAGTTACCGACAAAAGTGCAATTGGTTATCATGCGCGAGGATTCCCTAGATCCGCCTGCGATAAAAACACCGCCACCACTGCCGTTAGCATGATTTCCACTGAAAATACAATTGGTTATGTTGTACAAGGATCCCTTGTGGTATATCCCACTGCCATCGCCCCCCGAGTTGCCGCTAAAAATACAGTCGGTTACGGTGAGCGGGGCTCCTCCGTTGATGTTGTATATCCCATTGCCCCGGTTGTCTGTGAATGTGCAGCTGGTTACGGTGAGCGAGGCTCCTTCGTATGCGGTGAGCGAGGCTCTTTCGTAGTTGTATATCACATGGCCCCGGTTGCCTGTGAATGTGCAGTTGGTTATGGTGGATCTCCCAGCTCTAGAGTAGTATATCCCAGCACCCACACCCCGGTTGCCTGTGAATGTGCAGTTAGTGATGTTGGTATCGTAGTGTAGTGTATCACTCTGTTGTACACTTATCGAGAACCTCTTTTGCCCGTTTT
>CAZDAF010000183.1:0-7431 GCA_964503115.1 uncultured bacterium | reverse complement strand
CAAAGGGTAAAAGAACAAAGAACAAAGGGTTTAAAGAGTCCTGGCACAGCGAAAACCGAGGTCGTTGCCCCAGTAGTCGGGATCGTACCAGTAGCGGTAGGAGGATCGCAAGTAGTACGGACTGAAGAGCCAGGAACCGCCCCGGAGAACACGATACTTCCCCGAACCCGGTCCCGTCGGGTTACGATTAGGACTGCTACTATAATAATTCGCATCATACCAGTCCGCACACCATTCCCAAACGTTACCTGTCATGTCCATGGCCCCATAAGGACTGACTCCACCAGGGAAACTGCCCACCGGCGATGTGGTGGAATAACCGTCATTGTGACTTTTATCAGCCCAATCATTTCCACAACTCGAATCACAATAGTTCGCATTGCGAGCATTCCAGCTATTCCCCCAAGGGAAAAGTCTACCATCCGTTCCACGAGCGGCTTTTTCCCATTCGGCCTCAGTGGGCAATCTTTTACCAACATAGCTGCAATATGAGTTAGCGTCGTTCCAATCTACTCCATTGATCGGATGATTGCCACGACCTGACACTCCCCAATTGTAATATGTTCCTGTTTTCGGCTTTTTACATTTCCCCGCTCGAACACATGCTCCATACTGATCCACCGTAACTTCGTATTTATCGATATAGAAAGCATCGAGATACACTTTATGCTGCGGTTGCTCATCTTCATACCATGATTTCTTGCATTTTCCAGTATAGTACTTCTTACATAATTGATAAGCCTCATCAACCTGAGAACTACTGCTACCCATCATGAAGTCACCTGCGGGGATATGCACCATATCACCTGAGGAACCGCCGCTTGGAGGCGAAGGTGTGGCAATTCTCTCTTTTATCAATGTGATGCTTAATGATTTGCTCCCACCGGCGGATATTGAGGCGCTCTTGCTTGATGTTTTATATCCTGAGAATGATACCTCGACAGTATAAAAACCTGGTGCTAATGATATTGATAGCGGCGTCTTACCCTTGTATGAGCCGTTTACTTTGACGTTTGCGCCTTTTGGAGTGCTGGTAATAAATAATTTTCCTTTTTTGCCGGTGAGGTTGAAGCTGACGGGATTCGCCTGATTATAAGCCACGTACACGGTTTGTTCGGAAGTCTCGTATCTCGGATGTGTCACTTTGACTTTATGCTCGCCGACCCTGACAGAGGTTATCTTGAGCACCCTGCCGGAGGTTGATTTACCCTTATATCCGTCATCGATGTATACTGTGGCTCCGGAGACGTTGACACGAACTTCAATGTCTCCCGTCTGCACCCTCAAGGTTTTTCTGAGAATAACCGTCCTGTTAGCGGGCACATCTACATTGACGACGATATCGGCATAACCTTCTTTAATGAGGAGCACTTCATGCTTACCGGCGGTCACAGTGAATCTTTTGTTTGATACTCCGATTTCTTCAGCATCGACAATTACCCGTGCTCCGGTGGGGGAGGTTCTGATTTCAAGAGTGCCTGTTGCTTGTCTGGTCGGCGTTGGCGTGGGAGTGGGTGTTGGTGTTGGAGCAGGAGCTTCAGTGTCTCCAATGACAATAGGCTTCGGTGGTTTGGGTTTTTTGCCTGTTTCAAAGAAATAAATGAGGTTTTTTCCCATGCCCTCAACAAGCAACATAAGTTGTTCTGTTGAACAATGACGACATATTTTCTTCTGCGGATATTTCGTAGTGCCATTAACATCCACAACGCGTATGTTAACGACATATTTATCTTTTTCGAGTAAGCCGATACTTCCTAAAACTATCCAGTCGGCTTTTACGAGTTTTGCGGAATCAATACGGCATTTTTCTTCATCAGTGTCGCACGTAAGACCTCCTTGCGCCTTTTTCTTTTCCTCCACGACGGCAAAAACCGCTTTTTCATCGCTCACTTTCAGTTTGGGTGATTTAGAAAGCTCGCTATACAAGGTGTCCGTCATGATGGATGCGATACTTTTCGATATATCGAACGCTTCTAAATTGTAAACAACCACATTGATCTTTTTATCTTTTCCACCGGCTCCGCCGACGGCAAGTAGAATACTCATCAAAACGGTTACAGTGCACAGAATCTTTGCTTTGAAATTCATGGTTACCTCAACCTTATAAGTTTAATTGCGAATGACATAAGGCAACCCCGCCAGTGATTTAAGAAACGATTCCCTTATTTCCGTGTCATTACCTGATTTTACGACACCACTCACACTCACGTCGATTGAACTTCTAAAGTTAATTACTATTTCCACGCCTATAATATTCGATATTTTCGATACGTTTCCTGAAATAACGTAATCCGCATTTGTGGAAGAAAAAACAGTCTTTATCCCCATCTCAACAAGCCATTTCCGTATTTTATCTTCCCACACCTTCCCTTCACCTGCGGCGTCATCGGAAGTTTCCTCGAACGATTGCACGTGGAATGAAGGGCCTTCTTTTTGATATTTAATTATTTCGGGTTGCATGCTTGATAATCTTTTTACGAGGTCTTTCTGCTTTTTACCGGTCATGCCTTCATACTTTGTGATTACAGCGCTACGGTGGTCTATTAAGACGCCATACGGTAAATATTTTACGCCAAACGCTATTGCGGCATCTCCTTCAGGATCGAGACAGACGGGATATTCAATACTCCATTCTTTCGCAAGGGCGGCTAGTTCGCTTGATTTTTTTTCACGCCATCCAATCGCCAGAATTTGCAATGTATCCGGATACTTTTTTTGCAGGTCGTTTAGAAACGGGGCTTCTTTTTTACAAGGTTCACAACCCCGCGCAAAAAACGTGATGAACATTGCTTTGCCCCTTAGCAACTTAGATGAATGGGTGTTTCCATCAAGGGATTTGATAGTGAATTTCGGAGTTGAAGGGACTTTCGCCGTCGTGATTGTCGCAGCCATCAGGCAGGCAAGAACAATTACCGATATTCTTGTTCGATACAGCATGTTTTTCCTCCCGCATAAGACAATAATAGATTGATAACGTGGCCGCAATGATTAGTAAAAATGGGGGTGTGCGACATGGTTGGTGGTGATTTTATGGACGAGGCCGTAGGGGCGCAAATTATTGCGCCCTTCTTCGGGTTCGATAAATCGAACCCCTACGGGGCTTCCCGGCTTCAATTTTGTGGGTACTCGGTTTGACGTTTTTTCACCGAGTAGAGTACTATTAACTTTCCATGGAAGACTCTCCTGCTGAAAAAGCGATGTCCGGGAGAAGGAAGCGACTCCGTCTGGCGGGGCTTCTGATCGTTCTGGTTCTATCTTTCGCCTACCTGATTTTTAACGTATCCGAGTGGGCCGATACCCCTATGGTCAAACAATTACTTTTGGGGAGAGTAATGAAACGATTCAGGGGAAAGTTGACGGCTCAGAGAACACATGCCGATCTAAAAAAACAAACGGCGGAAGGTTGGAATGTCGAGGTTCGTGAAGGCGAGGGTCGTCTGATAGCAAGAACGCCATACGCGAAAGTTCGGATGAATCTTCTGGCGCTCTTCTGGTGGAGAATAAAGATAGCGCATATCGAATTGGATCGGCCCGAAATGCATCTTTGGACCGATCCCGACCGGGTTTTTATATGGAGGAAATTCAAGCTTCCTCCGAAACCCAGGCGCCGGTTTTATACTCGAGCGGGCCTTGTGGAAGCTCGCAACGGGAAATTCACTTACGACTATTATCCGGAACCCAGACCGGTGCATCTCCATCTCGAAGGTATAAACGGCAGTGCTGTGTTCTATGAAAAAACACCGCACATCGAGGCCACGATTAAACGCCTTTATCTTCGCTTCCCCGGTTTCGACCACCGGTTCGACGATGTAAGCGTACGTGGAATAGCAGATAAGGTTTTCGCCCGGGTAAAACACCTCGAGGCAACGTTCCTCGGCATCCCGCTCGAGATTACCGGCAGGATCGACAGTTTCAAGAGCAAGAATCCCCGGATGGATTTTACCCTGCGCGCCTCCGGTTCCATCGGCGATCTTTTGCGGTATTTCCGTTACGAAAAGGATCCGCCGGGCACGTTCGAACTCGAGGCCAGGGTCACCGAGCGGACAAAGGATTACCGGGTTGCCGGCACGTTTAATTCACTATGGGGCGTTGTGGAAGGGCAAAGATACGATAACGCGCAAGCGGTATTTACCTACCGAAGCGTGGATAAGACAATACGGCTGAGCCAATTCAGTCTTAGGATGTACGGCGCGCGTATAGCAGGGAAGGGCAGCTACGAAATCGGCACGGGCAAGTTCGCCGGAACGGGAAAAATCAAACTGAAAAACAGGACGGTCTCGTATCTGGTTGAAGGATTTGTAGACACGGCAAGCGGGGCGATTACATTCGACACACTCGACCTGTGGACTCCGTACGCGCGCATATCCTCGAGCGGAACATGGGGAACCAAGACCGGCAGGCTCGATTTCCGGTGGAGACTTACCGTAAGCAGCCTGATTCGCGAACTGCCTCACTGGGGCGTGGACGGTGTAAGCGGCGTTCTTTCCCTTTCAGGAGATATTTCCGGCCCCGTCAGGAATTTACGCGCCACCGCATCAGGAAGGGTTCGAAATCTTGCATGGTTCCACGCTTTGTTGGGGAGCGGGAGCGTATCCGTGCGGCTGAGCGACGAAATGCTGAATGCCCGCGTGAGCGTTGCGACGGGCGAAACTCGATTCAAGGGCTCCACCCGTCTGAGGTTGTTTCGGAACGGGATCATCGTCAACATGTCGAGCGTGCCACTGTCCTTTGATGTTGAAGCTTCAGGGGTGCGGCTGACGCCCAAGGTGTTCGGTACCGATCTTTCCGGCGTCGCTTCAGGATACATTGAAGGCGACGGTACGGGGGGGAACATTACCGGAAGCGGTCGCTTCACCCTGGTCGATGTCAAAGCATGGGGGCAAAGTATTCGATCCGCCCGGGCCGACATAACGCTCGGATCGAGAGGGGTATCTTTCGAGAACGCGGTCGTTGCGCTTCCCGATGGAAATACGGGCAAGGGGCATTTAAGGCTGGACTGGCGCCTTAACTACAACCTTGAACTTTATGCGGGAAGAGTGCGACTTTCTTCTCTGGACGCCGTGACCAAAACCGGACGACCGATCACCGGAACCGCCCGCGTAAACCTTGCCGGTAAGGGTAACTTCCGCAAACCTCGCATTTCCGGCCGGGCGATATTCTCGTCTCTCAAGTACGACACTCTCGATCTTGAAGGCGCCGAATTGGAATTCGATCTCGATGGCAGTGTTGTGAACGTGCGGGGCAACCAACCATGGGGTATCACAGTGTCCGGCTCATACAACCTGACCACGGGAGCCTTTATTAACTTCGAGATGGGATTCGATCAAGCCGACATTTTGCCCTTATGCGTTTGGCGCTGCCTGGTGGACACCTCGGGGGAATTCTCCGGTTTCCTCACCCTGAACGGCGGAGAAGACGGCTGGAACGATGTGGACTACCGCTTGTTTATAACGGAGCTTGATATTAAGTACCGTGAAGAGCATATTCGAAACTTGCTTCCAATCAGGGTCGAGATCGGGCCTTCGGGCGGTATAGAGGAGATTCATCTTTTTACCGACTCCGGCACATTGCATATAACAGGAGATCTCAGTCCCGAAGCGGTGTGGAATCTTGATGTCCTTGCGGATTTGGATCTTTCAACCGTTCCCAACTTAATTTCCACATTCAGTCGCGCCTCCGGCCGCATGCTAATTAACGCGCGCGTAGCCGGCCCAAGCGATGATCTGGCATATTGGGGCGGGGTGACGGTGCAAGAGGGTTCGATGCGCATAAGGGGATACCGTGCCGAATTCTCGGAACTGGACATGATGATCGAATTTATGCCGGGAAATATCGGTATAAAGGAATTCAAGGGCAAAGTGGGTGATGGGGGAAGTTTCAATATTGCCGGGAAATTACTCACTCGCGGTACGGAAATCGAGGCTCTTGATCTTGCTCTCGAAGCCTACCGGATTCCTTTACAATCGTCCGGAACTTACAAGGCGCTGGTAAGTCCCATCCTGACATTGCGCGGACCGCCGGATCAGCTTTCCCTGAAAGGCAAAGTATTGGTTTATGAAGGGCGCTATACCCGGGATGTGCGGATTGAGAAGCGGTTTATTGAGGTCAAGCGCGAGACGGCGCCGCGCCGAAAACTGCCCAACTGGATTAAAAATCTACGCATGAGCATACACATCATCGATGAGGGCCGCTTCTTGATAAAAAACAACCTTGCAGAGGTGCCGCTTCAGATGGACGTTATAGTCGGCGGGACGCCCGTCGAGCCGATAATCGAGGGCAAGATCGAAGGACTTGGAGGGAAAATATTTTACGGTGGCAGGGAATTCGAGTTAGTGAGAGGTCGTCTGGATTTTGCCAACCCTATCGAGATTGATCCGCTTGTGGATGTTTTTGCACGTCTTGACGTAAGAGATTACGAGGTACGGTTGTATCTGAAGGGAGTGTTGAGTCACATGGAACTGCGCCTCGAGTCGTCCCCCAATCTCGACGATCAGAACATACTCGCACTGATAATGTTCAATAAGACCGCGGATGAATTAAGCGAGGGGGAATACCAGGCTCTCGCCAATATTCCACTCTTTTTCGCTCAAGACTTCTCACGTGCCGTCGGAATGCCGCTCGAAAGCTTCACCGGTATAGATATCTTCACCGTTGAGGCGCGCGAGGACAGCCCCGGCGCGCGTGTGACGGTGGGAAAGAAGCTTTCAAAACGCATCGAGGTCGAGTATTCTTCGGATATGGGCGGCGAATTCCCACTCCAGGAAACAAGGCTTATTTACAAACTTACTGATAACCTCTGGCTGCAAGGCTCTCAGAACAGCGAGGGTTTATACAGCTTCAGGCTGAATTTTCATTTTGTCATCAAATGAAGACTCGAGTTGCAATTATCGTCGCGGCGCTGTTTTGCGCTTTCCTTTGGTCCGCCGGAGCGCGCGCCGAGGAGCCGATCATCATCGAGGTGGTCGTGCGAGGGGAAGCACCACAACACGCGGAGCAAATAAAGCGTATTGTACCACTGCGCAAGGGCGAACCGCTTACACTTATAGACATCGCGCGGACGATCAGCCTGCTTAAGAAAACCGGCTTATATAGAAACATTCGTGTAGACGAGGAACAATTGCCCGATGGTGTCCGGGTGCTGATAGACCTCGAGCCGCAGAGGTTTGTGCGAAGGGTGCGTTTTAAGGGCGTATTCCCGATGTTCGAAAGCGAGTTACGCAACGCGGTGACAATCAGGGAAGGTAATGTTTACAAGCAGGAGGAAATAGATAAGAACGTCAAGCGTCTCGAAGTTTTCCTTCAGGAAGAAGGCTTTTTCGAAAGCGAGGTAGGGGCCGATGTCGAGTTGGATCGAAAAACAGGGGATGTGATTATTACCTTTCGGTTGTCCAAGGGGTTTACTTACTCCTTGAAAAAGGTGGTAACCGAAGG
>CAZDAF010000182.1:0-7456 GCA_964503115.1 uncultured bacterium | reverse complement strand
AATATCCACAAAACCTGCAAACGCCCTCTCCTTTTTAAGCGAACGCGGTACCTTCATAGATGAGGAATTCGACAACGACACGAACCGACTTGTTTATTTCTATCTTGATAACGGATACATAAAAATTAAAATCGACCCCCCGCAAGCCTTTTTGTCACCCGACAAGAAGGAAGTCAGCGTGGTATATCACATAAAAGAGGGGCCTCAATATTTTACCGGCAAGCTCGACGTCAAGGGCGATCTGATACGCGAAAAGAAGAAAATCCTCAGCGAATTGTCCCTCAGGCAAGGCGAGGTTTACAGCTATGGCAAATTGATGCGCGATATAGAGAAAATCGGCTACATATACGCCGACGAAGGGTATGCGGACGCTAATGTCGTACCGCGTACGGTAATCGATAGAGAAGAACGCAAGGTGGATCTGACCTTCCATGTAGAAAAAGGCATAAAAATATATATCGAGAGGATAGATATTACGGGAAACGATAAGACCCGCGACATGGTTATAAGGCGGCAGTTGAAGATCATCGAGGGTGATATGTACTCGGCGAGCGCAATAAATCGTAGCGAGCGCAATGTCCAGCGCCTCGGGTTTTTCAAGTCGGTAAAAATAGTGTCATCTCCCGGGAGCCGCCCGGAACTGCGAAGGCTCATGGTAATCGTCGAGGAAGCGCCTACCGGCTCGATAAGCGCGGGAGCGGGGTTCAGCAGTACGGAAGATTTCATGTTTAACGCGCAGATGAGCCAAAAAAACCTCTTCGGTCGAGGACAAAGTCTGGGAATAACGCTGTATTACGGCAAGGAAACACAGATGTTTAACCTGTCTTTCGCCGATCCGTACGCCTTTGATACGAGATTCTCATTCCAGTTTACCAGCAAGTTGATATATCGCAGCTACCCCGATTACGACAAGCGAGACATCGGCGGCTCCATCACCGTGGGACATCTTCTGCCGAGATCGGATTTCAGCAGAATTTATCTGACCTACGAATATAAGCAAACGGAACTAAAGGACTTTGAATCGGATATAGTGCTTCTCGAGCGTTTACCCATCGATACCACCACGTCAAGCATGGCTATCAGCTTCCGTCGAAACACCACGAACAACTACCTCGACCCCACTGATGGAAGCCTGATCGCCCTATCTTTCGAGTACGCCGGTCGGTTCCTCGGAGGGGAGAACGACTTCGAGAAATACGAGTTATCTTATAAATACTATCAGCCACTGTTCTGGGATACGTACATGGCTTTCAGGGCAAAAATGGGTTTGCTCAGTCACGACCAGGGGGACAGGCTGCTTATAACGGAGAGATACTATCTCGGTGGCATTTATGACTTGCGCGGGTTCGAGGTGCGAAGCATCGGGCCGAGGTATCCCAGCGACAATCCCGATAACTCCGACATCATTATAGGCGGAAACAAGATGATGTGGCTAAGCCTGGACTATGTAATACCCATTGTTAAGCAACTCGGGTTGAAGGCGGTTATTTTTATGGACGCGGGCAATGCTTTCAACGATGACGAGTCTATTGACCCGTCCAAATTTAGAAGCGACTGGGGGTTCGGAATAAGATGGATATCGCCTCTGGGGCCACTTCGTTTCGAATTAGGTTTCCCGCTTGATCGCAAATCCGGGGAAGATTCCCAGGTCTTTCAGTTCGCTATCGGCTCCCCACTTCAGTGAGGCGCCGGAAAGGAGAGTTTGGAATGAAAACTCTGCAAAAAACTTTCCTGTGGCTTTTCTTGGCGGTGACAGCTGCAGCAGTGCTTTGGCTTGCCGGCGGTTTATCCCTGGCGCAGCCGCCCGGTAAAGGAACGAGTGTCAAAATAGGATTCGTCGATTTCCAGAAAATTCTCGATGAGTCGGTTGTAGGGAAAAAGGCGCAAGAGGAGTTGGAAAAGAAATTCGGCTCTACAAAAGAACTCTTGAAGAAAAAGCGCCAGGAGCTGCAGGAGCTTCAGAACCAGATCGAAAAGCAAAAGGACGTACTCAGCGCACTGGCTCTCGAGGAAAAAAAGAACCTCTTCGCAGTTAAGTACAACAATTACATGAAGCAGAAAATGATGCTCCAGGAACAGTACAACAACGAATTCGTCCAACTGGTCAAACCAATGCAGAAAGAAATAACGGACATCATCAACGCCATTGGCAAAGAAAAAAGCTTTACCATCATATTCAAATACGACGAGAGTGCTCAAACCGGGGACTCCAAGCTGGCGGAGTTCCTGTTTTTTCCGAGTGCAATCGCCTATTTTGACGGCGGGGTGAATATAAGCGCCGAGGTGCTGAAGCGATACGACGCGAAGCACCGCTAGGGATCATGACAGATGCCCTGGACATTGTCCGAACTCGCCGATATATGCGATGGGCGCGTCAAGGGCGACCCGTCACACGTAATTGAGGGTTTCGCCCCCGCTGATGAGGCCGGCCCCGGTAAGTTAGCCTTCGTTACCTCCGCCAACTGGCTGGCCAAGCTCTCGCCCGGGGCGGCGGCGGTAATGCCGCCTTCCGTCGAAGACGACGCCACGGACACACCGGGAATCGTTGCGGATAACCCTCGCCTGGCATTTGCGATAATTCTCAGCAAGACTTATACACCCGTACGGGCCGAACCGGGCGTGCATTCGACTGCGGTGGTCGCTGAAGATGCCGAGGTGGATTCGAGCGCGCACATAGGCGCTATGGCGTTTGTGGGGTCGCACGCGCACATAGGAGCCGGGTCGATAATTCACCCGCAGGCTCACGTGGACGAAGAAGTTGTGGTAGGCAAAGACTGCGTCCTTCATCCGCATTGCTATCTTGGCCCGCGATGCAAAATCGGCGACCGGGTGATCATCGGGCCGGGTGCAAGTGTGGGACATGAAGGCTTCGGATACCAGTGGGACGGTTCCCGCCACGTCAAAATACCGCAAGTGGGTATCGTAGTTATCGAAGACGATGTCGAGATCGGCGCGCTGACCGCCATCGATCGTGCAATGCTCAGTGAAACAAGGATCGGAAAGGGGACAAAGATAGATGACCTTGTGATGATCGGCCACAATTGCAGGATTGGCCCTAATGCCATTTTGGTGGCTCAGGTCGGTCTGTCGGGCAGCGTCCAAGTAGAGGAAGGTGCGGTGCTGGCGGGGCAGGTGGGAGTTGCGGACGGTGTACGCATCGGCGCAGGCGCGATAGCAATTGCCCGATCGGGAATCGCAAAAGACGTGCCCGCCGGGGAACGAGTCGGCGGCACGCCGGCAAGAAAGGCCACTGCATGGGTGCGAGGTGAAATGCTGCTCGATAGGCTTCCGAAAATATTTCGGCGAATAAAAAAAATTGAGCAAAAGATCGAAGAGTTGGAAAAAGGAAACGAAGGCGAAGGGAAATGAAATTAAACCGGGAGGCCATCAAAGAGCTGCTTCCGCAGCGTGAGCCTTTCCTTTTTCTCGATGAAGTGATCGAGCTGGAGAAAGGCCGGCGCATAAAAGCGAGCTATACCTTTCCGGCTACGGCTGAAGTTTTTAAAGGCCATTTCCCCGACAAACCGGTGGTACCCGGAGTGCTTTTGATCGAGGCGATGGCTCAGGCGGGCGGTGTGCTGTCATACGTGACCGACGGACTTTCATGGAGAGAGAAAGGAGCCATGCTTCTGCGCGTTGACAAGGCGCTTTTTCGCAAACCGGTGATGCCGGGAGAAAGGATCGTCATCGAGACCGAGTTCGAGCGCCGCCGTGATCGCACATCAAAAATAAAGGGAAGAATCATGGTGGATGAAAAATGTTGCGCCGAGGCCGTCATCATGGCGACTTACACCGAACCGTTTATCAAATAGGAGTTAAGTAGTTGACGAAACAGGATGACAATTCGAGCATACAAACTGGTATTCATCCGACGGCGATAGTTGACCCTCGGGCCGACATCGATCCCGGCGTTGAATTGGGGCCTTTCGTTGTCATCGGTCCCGACGTTCGCATCGGCGCCGGTACCGTCATAAAAGCGCATACGATTATTGAGGGTCATACCGAGATAGGCGAGCAGAACGTTATAGGACCTTCCGCTTTCATCGGGCAACCTCCACAGGATACGAAATACAAAGACGAACCGACACGCCTGAGGATCGGTAACCGTAATATTATTCGCGAGCAGGCGACTCTTCATTGCGGTAGCGTCGGCGGCGACCTTGAAACCGTGGTGGGAGACGGGTGCATGTTAATGGTCGGAGTGCATATCGCCCACAATTGCAAGATTGGAAACGAGGTGATCATTGCCAACGGCACAGGACTTGGCGGGCACGTAGAGATCGAGAACAAAGTCGTTTTGGGCGGTCTTTCGGGCATCCATCAGTACGTAAGGGTTGGTACCGTGGCAATGGTGAGCGCCTTGTCCGCAGTTTCGAAGGACGTACCGCCTTATGCTATGGTCTCCGGCAATCGGGCAAAGCTGTTCGGGCTTAACAGAGTGGGGATGGAAAGGGTGGGAATACCCAAAGAAAGGCGTGCGGAGTTGAGGAAAGCTTATAAGATACTTTTTGAAAACTCGTTGAAACTCAAGGACGCCGTCGAAAAAATCTCCCGGGAAGTAACACCTTCGCAGGAGATCGATAATTTGCTTCATTTCATAGAAAAATCGACCAGGGGAATAACACGCTAATGCCGAAGCTGGGAATTATCGCCGGATCGGGACGGTTTCCGGCCTTTATTGCCGATGCCGCCAAGGCGGATGGCTGGGAAGTGGTGATCTTTGCAATAGAAGGGGAGGCGAACGAGGCGGAACTTACGAAAAAAGTGAAAACCATTCACTGGCTTCAGCTTGGGCAGCTAGGCCATCTTATCGAACTCTTTCATAAAGAGAAAATCCGCGATGCCGTTATGGCCGGTAAAGTCCAAAAGAAACGGATTTACGGCAACCCGAAGTTTGACGAACGAGCCATTCAAATGATGCTCAGGCTCAAGGACTCCGCCGATGACTCTCTGCTTGGCGCGGTGACAAAAGAGCTTGAATCGGAAGGTATCAAACTTCACCCGAGCACATTTTGTATCTAGGAATTGCTGGCTCCGACAGGCGTGCTTACCAAGGTGGGCCCTACTGAAGAGCAATGTCGGGACATACGCTTCGGATGGCACATCGCCAAGTCAATCGGCAGGCTCGATATCGGCCAGACGGTGGTGATAAAGGGCACGGCGGTCATGGCTGTCGAGGCCATCGAGGGTACGGACGAAGCTATACTTCGTGGTGGAAAGTTGGGTGGCCAAGGCGCCGTGGTGGTGAAAGTAGCCAAGCCGCAGCAGGATACGAGGTTCGACATGCCGGCTGTCGGATTACGCACCATCGAGGCTATGGTCGAAGTGGGCGCACGGGTGCTGGCTATCGAGGCGGGATGGACGGTGCTGTTGGAGCGGGATGAAATGCTCGCGCTCGCCGAAGAGTCCGGCATCATCGTGGCGGCTTACACCGAGCCGCCGGGGGAAGACCGGACGTGAGTTCTGATGAAAAAATACCCGTTGCGGTCATAGGCGTCGGTTACCTCGGTCAATGGCACGCCCGAAAGCTCACCGTTATCGATAATGCCCGCCTGGTGGCCGTGGTGGACGTTGAAACTCACCGCTGCAACGGAATGGCATCCGAACTGGGATGCCGGGCCGTCGAAGATTACCGCGAGATACCCGATATGGCCCGCGCGGCTGTTGTCGCAGTGCCGACTCAAAAGCATTTTGACGTGGCAAGCTACCTGCTCGAAGCCGGTATGGATTTGCTTATCGAAAAGCCGCTGGCGGCCGATCTGACCAAGGCGTCATTCCTGGTCGAAGCCGCTGAAAAGGCGGATCAAATCATGGCCGTCGGCCTGGTGGAACGTTTTAATCCCGGCGTCATCGCCGGACTTGCCCAAATCAAAGGTCCGAAATGGATCGAGGCAAGGCGATTGGCTCCCTTTAAGGAGCGTACCAGAAACGTCGATGTGGTCAGGGACCTCATGATACACGACCTCGACATCGCCCGCGCCATGGCGGGAACGGAGGGAAAGGTGATAAACGCGGTGGGCACCACCGTTCTAACGGGCCTTCCCGACTCCGTTCGCGCTCACGTACGGTTCGATAACGGCGTCGAGGCTTTCCTCGAAGCCAGCAGGTTGCATGACGGGGAAACTCGGAATATCCAGGTAATCGACGAAGCTGGCAGGCTCCTGATGGACACCCGAGCCAGGGCCGCATTCCGATATCGCCCCGGGCCGCTCGGTATGGAGCCTCGAGCGCTGCCCACTACCGCTACCGATCCTCTCGAGGAGGAGCTTCGCGACTTTATTTGCGCCGTTGCCGAGCGTGGCAAGCCGCGCGTGACAGGCCGCGACGGTATCGAGGCGTTGAAGCTTGCTACCGAGGTTTTGGAGCGCATCGGTTTCTCCAGGGAAATGTAATGGAACGTTTCGGCCGAATTCTGGCCTATTTCAAACCCTACCTACCGTGGTTGATGGCAGGCAGCGTTTGCGTGCTCCTGCTCAGCCAGGTGGATACCGCCACCGCTCTGTTCGTGCGACCGATGTTCGATCGGATATTCGTGCAGAAGGATATAGGCTTCCTGTGGATCGTTCCGGTATTTTCCATGAGCCTGGTGACATTTAGAAGTATTATCGCCTACATTTACGGCGCATTTCTTGGATACATCAACGCTCAGGTGACCGTCGCCATCCGAAACGAGATTTACGATCATTACCTTCGCGCCGCACTGAACTTTTTCGACCACAACCCCAGCGGCGTGCTTCTCTCGAAGCTTCAATACGACGCCTTCAACATGCAGGACTCCGTAACCATCGTTATGGACTTTTTCACCAGGTCCTTAACCTTTTTGGGTCTGGTGGCAGTGGTTTTTTACCGCGATTGGCGACTGGCGCTGGTGGCGATCATGTTGGTGCCGCTGGTGGGTATACCCGTCACGGTTTTGGGTAGACTGATAAGGCACCTGAGCAATAAGAGCATGGAAAGCATGGGCGAGTTGAATACTCGCCTGCACGAGACATTGTCCGGCATTCGCGTAGTGAAGGCTTTCGGGCTTGAGAATCGGCGTTTGCACGGTTTCGAACGGGAAAACGAGCGCTTTTTCGGATACGCGCTACGCTCGACGGCCTATAACCTTATGACCAGCCCCGTTATCGAACTGGTTACCACCATTGGAGTAGCTGCCGTCCTTTATTACGGCGGGCTTCAAGTGATTCGAGGAGATATCACCCCCGGCGCGTTGTTCAGCTTTATCGCCGCCATCGGTCTTATATACGACCCCGTCCGTAATCTCAGCAAGGTCAACAACCGCCTCCAGGTGGCGTTAGCCAGCGCCGACCGCGTTTTCGACACTCTGGATTCGATGCCATTTACTCCCGAAGCCCCGGACGCCGTACCCTTGCCGCCTTTCTCGAACAGTATCGAATACCGGGACGTGTGCCAGAACCCGGGTTGCGGACATCGGGGGAAGCTCCATGCTCACCAT
>CAZDAF010000181.1:0-7565 GCA_964503115.1 uncultured bacterium | reverse complement strand
GAAAAGCTCCGCGTCTTTTTCCGATTGAACACAAATCATTATGCCTACCGGTACCCTGATACAGCGGCGTCGATCTTTTACGTCAAATTCCGAGTCCATCAATGTGGTCAGCTTCACTTTCTAGGATGACTATCCGAATGATGGCACATCGGCACAAACCATGCAAATAGTTGCTAATGGTTGGATATTATTCTTTAAGAATTTCTCTCGAAATCACCAGGCGTTGTATTTCGTTGGTGCCCTCGATAATTCTCAACAGCCGCAATTCTCTGAAGAAAAACTCGACCGGGCTTTCCTTCATGTATCCCGTGCCGCCATGAATTTGCAGCGCGCTGTCGGCGGCGCGGAATGCCATTTCGCTGGCGAACAATTTTACTATCGATGCCTTTCTGGGAATTCTCTCGCCCGCGTCCTTGAGCGTCGCGGCATCGAATACCATACACTCCGTAGCGTAAATGTCGCGGGCCATATCGACCAGCATCCATTGAATCGCCTGCCGTTCGGAGATCGGTTTCCCGAACTGCATCCGCTGCTTGGCCCAATCGGTGCTCAATTCGAGAAGTCTTTCTGCGGCGCCTAACGCCCGTGCGCCTTGTCCGATGCGACCGTCCTCGAGAACCTTCATCACCACCCGAAAGCCGCGTCCTACCTCCCCAATTACATTTTCCTCGGGAATTTCGCAATCCTCGAAGAATATCTCCGCCTGCCCCACGGTGTCCGATCCCATACTGCGCTGCAGGTTGCCGACAACCAGCCCCGGAGCGTCTTTTTCGACTATGAAAGCCGTAATCCCGCCTCTTGCGCGTTTTTCCTTGTCCGTTACGGCCATAACGGTGTAAATATCCGCGATGTTTCCTCGGGTGATAAAGTGTTTCATGCCGTTGATGATCCACCGGTCGCCTTTTTTTTCGGCGTGTGTGCTTATGGCGGCGGCGTCGCTTCCGGCGTCGGGTTCGGTAAGAGCCAGCGCAGCTATCAACTCGCCTTTGGCCAAACGCGGCAGATACTTCTGCTTCTGCTCTTCGGTGCCGTCGTTGAGTATCCCCATTGCCCCTATTGAGTTGTTGCCGCTGATTATAAGGTTGATTGCCGGGTGCGTTCGACCGAATTCACGCTGCACTACGCAATATCCCACCAACCCCAGTCCAAGCCCGCCGTACTTCTCGGGAGTCTTTATACCGAAATAACCCAGCTCGCGCAGCTTGGCCACTATATCCGGCGGAACAGCGTCCGCTTCCTCCAACTCCATCTCTCGAGGTATAGCCTCGCGATCAACAAATCGGCGAGTCTGCTCCCGGACCATTTTTAGCTCTTCACTCAGCTCGATCATTTTTCAATACTCCTTCCGCTTCCGGTATTATCGTGTTGACCAGTATATGCCGTTGCAGACCCGGACGCAAACGTAGCACTGAGACAAGGGGTTTAAGCCCCTTGCCTGAAAAGCGGTGCGAAGCCGAAGGTTGAAAGCTACACTCAGGGATGATAGTTTCAAAGAAAGGGTTTAATCCATGAAGCGACTAGTATTTAAAATTACTTTTTTCATAGCCGGATTTACCTTGGTGTACGTTTTTCTCGGAATAAGCGTTGCGCTGGTGGGATCTTTTTTCAGGGTGAATATCGGCTGGCTTTTCGGGATAGCGGGCGTGATACTGATAATCTTCGGTCTCCATACAATGAGGGTGTTTCGGATTCCGTTTCTCGAGGGAAGTTGGGGTGGAATGGATCGAGCTAAAGAATCTCATAACCTTGTGGGATGTTTTTTGGTGGGAGTGGCTTTTGCGATAGGGTGGTCTCCCTGCACGGGCCCGATAGTGGCGGCGATTTTAACGCTGGCGGCGGATCAAAATACGGTTTGGGCCGGAGGACTACTGCTGCTTATTTACTGTATCGGACTGGGAATACCTTTCATGCTGACCGGTCTTGCGGTAGGCAAATTCCTCAGGCTGTTCGCTCGCCTCGAACGGCACATGCGCGTGGTTGAAATAGCTTCCGGAATTTTGCTGGTGGGGCTGGGTTTACTTTTCGTGTCGCAACATGCGAACCTGTTGAGGTCGCTGTTCGGAGGCGCGGGGGGCATTTCGTTGGAGGGTTTTGAGACGCATGCGACGCAGGTATTCGGAAAAGGGTTGAATTTTATGGCGATGGGCGCCGCGCTGGCGGCCGGGCTTTTAAGCTTTATCAGCCCCTGCGTACTGCCGCTGTTGCCCAGTTACGTGGCTTTCATTGCGGGAACAGATGACCTCGATGCGCTCATGGGAGAGGAGGGCGATTGACGCTCAGATTCGGAACGGCCGGAATACCTCGCTCGACTAAAGGCTCCGACGCCGAGTCTGGAATACGGCGCGTAAGGGAACTCGGCCTGGATCACATGGAGATGGAGTGGGTGCATCGTGTCAGCGTCAACCCCGATAAGGGCTCGAGTGTTAGCGCCGTAGCCGAAGAGTGCGACGTCACGCTCACTGCGCACGGGCCGTATTATATAAATCTGAATTCCGACGATCCCAAAAAAGTCGAGGCAAGCATCAAGCGCGTTCTGGATACTGCGCGGCAAGGTTCTTACTGCGGGGCGAAGTCCGTTCTTTTCCATGCGGCGTTTATGATGAAGCGCGACCCGGAAGAAGTATACGTCACTGTCCGCGACCGGCTGAAACAAATAATGAACACTTTAAGAAAAGAAAACATTTCGATAGACGTTCGGCCCGAGCTCATGGGCAAGCCCTCGCAGTGGGGAAGCCTCGAGGAGATAATTCGCGTATCCAAAGAACTTGATGGGATAAAACCCGCCGTAGACTTCAGCCATCAACATGCTCGAACCGGCGGGGAATTCAATACATACGAGGAATTCCGCAGTATGCTTGAGGCCATAAAAAACGGACTCGGACGGCAAGCGCTCAAGGATATGCACATTCATGTCTCCGGCATAAAATACGGCCCGAAAGGCGAACGGGAACACCTCAATTTCGCCGACGCCGACTTTAACTGGCGCGATTTGATTAAAGCATTTGTGGATTACGATGTCGAGGGGTATTGCGTGTGCGAATCTCCCAATCTCGAAGAAGATGCCCTTACGATGCAAAGAGCATATCGAAAGCTGACCGGGAAAAAGAACGGACAAAGAGTAGAACCATCGACTTGAGCTTTGGTGATTTTACTCACTTGGGCGGCATAAATCCTTGATTTGACATACTTTTTCAAAGTCGCCAGTAACTATGTTTGACCCATATAAACATCGATAATCGGATAAAATTGCATTGTCATGCGATAAGGTTTCGGGGTGCTTGACGTTTGTGCAAAATAGTTGCTATAATGTAGCTGAAATTTGAGTTTTTTTAAGAATAGGCGACGCTTGGCGTTCCAGCCAAGGTGGTTTATGCGCTTTTTTCATTTGTGTCGCTTCGGTGACAGCGGAGAAAGGGGAAGCAAGATGAGGTACGTCAGCACGGAAGTTCGGTTAAAAAGGGTATTCACAACATTGCTCGTGATCGCTTTAATGGCACTTTGGGGGTGTGACAGGGAAAGCGACGGCGACTACACAAAGGTACGGTTGAAGATTTCCGGGCCTGAGAGTTCTGCCGAGGAGAATGTGACTCGCGCTCTTTCGGCAGATAGAGAATTCGGCGTAGTAGTAGAGGTTGGCGCCGAGGAGCTTGAGGAGACGCTCACATTTGTTTTCCAGCCTTCCGATATCGGTGATGACGGGACGATATCGATGGAGATTCCGAGCGGACCGGGAAGGACAATTACGCCTCGTGTGTTCGAGTTTTACCAGAGCGCTGAGCCGAATAAATTCCCCGGGGAACTGTATATCCCGTCAGGATCGGAGGCTGATCGTACCGTTGACCTTACGGGCGGTGAGCAGTCGGTAAGCATTACCTTGACGTACGCGCCGGTGGTGAACATGGCGGGAGTACTGACCGATGACCGGACGGGCACGGCCGCGTCCATCGACACGGGCTGTGCAAACCCGAACGTTACTTTCACATTTGATGTGCCGGCATTTGAGCGAATTATGGAGTTGGTATCGGTGACGGTTCAGGCGGACAGCTCTTATGCTTTGCAAAACGTTCCGGTGGACTTGTCGGGAGTAGTTACTGAAATAGATTTCACCCTGACCGCTCAGGATAGTACTACTACTGCGCAGAGCGACACGGTGGATGTGTACTATACGGAGAGTTCACCGGTAACGAAGGAACTGGACATATACATGTACGGCGCGGCGCAGTTGGCACTTACGCCCGTGAACCCGAACGCGATAGTGGGCCAGGACGTCGTATTCACCGCCACCGGCGGCATACCGCCGTACTCCATCGATATCAGTATCAATAATTCCGCCTCGTCTTTGAGCACAGGTTCCATTTTGAGTTCCGGAGGTCAGGCGACCTACCATGCCGGTTCGATCGGATGCGTGTGGGACTTGGTGGGACTTACCGATAACTGCTCCGAGGTTGCCGCATCGAGCGTGGCGGTGGGTTGGGTACCGTTGGATATAAGTCCCCGGAACCCCGATATAAACTTTGGTTCAACACAGTGGTTCAGCGCATCCGGCGGGAACGGCAGTTACAACTGGTCGATCACTGACCAAAACTGCGCGGGCAGTTCCATCGGCCCATCGGGCACACCCGTACAGTACAGTTCTCCCTCTTCGGGCTGTACGGACACCATTCAACTGAGCGACACTTCCTGCACCACGCCGACGACCACCACTGTTTCCGTGGAGAGTCCTCCCACAATCACCTCGTCGGCGCCGAATACGGCCAGTGAGCTTGTGCTTTACACCTACAACGTTGTCTGCACCGATCCTGACGGCGATTCTTTATCGCTCAGTGTGGGCGCCGGCGACACATGCGGCGGAGGCGTGGCTGACAACGGTAACGGGAGGGGGACCTATACATTCACGCCCGGTGAGACGCAGGGCGGCACAAACTGCGATGTGCAAGTCGATTGTTCCGATGACGATGGAACAGGTAGCGACACCACGACGGTCACAGTTAACGAGACCAACCAGAATCCGACCTGGTCGAGTCCTCCCTCTGATATAGAGATGGACACTGACCAGACTTACAATTCGCCCAATGGAATTGCGATCGATGCCGATGTACCGAATGCCGCCGGGGGCGATCCCGGGTATCTCAGCAGTTGCAGCACCCAAAATGACAGTTGCTCGTTTGCGGTCAGCGCCAGCGGCGCGGGAGCCGGCTCCGCGACGTGCAATCTGAGCTTCACGACCGCGTTGAATAGCGAGACTTGCACCGTTGACGTGGTGGCGACCGACGGCTGGGGCGGTACTGTGTCACAAACCATCACGATCACCGTGGAGGAGATCATTTACGTCGATGCAGCCGCTGCGGGACTCAATAACGGCGCCAGTTGGACCGACGCATTCGTCGATATTCAGGACGCAATGGATAGCGCAATGAGCGGAGATACCATCTGGGTAAGGAACGGAATTTACCAGTCGAAGACCGCCTCGGATGAAGCCGTTCTTGTCATGAAAAACGACGTGCGTGTTTTCGGCGGTTTCGACGGCACCGAGATCAGCTTTGCGGATCGAAGCATACCGCCCTCGAGCTCGACCATACTCAATGGAAATTGGTCGAATTGCCACGTCGTTATCGGCGCCTCGAACGTTGTTCTTGACGGCTTCAGCGTAAAATACGGCAATGCGTATTATGACCCATATTATTGTCCCGACGCTATCGGCGGTGGGATTTTCAACCAGGGCATAAACAACTCCGTATTTGCATATCTGGACGTCAGGGATAACTATGCCTATGAAAGCGGCGGCGGTATGCTCAACTCCTACACCTCCGGAATTACCATCAGCGACAGCCATATCGGCAACAACGTCGCTTACAACTACGGCGGCGGCATCGCCAATAATGAAAGCTCTCCGACTATGAGCTACAACTATATCAGCAGCAACAGGGCCCGGTTGGGCGGCGGGATGCTCAACGTGTTTAACTCCTCGCCTGCTATGGATCACACCTATTTCTTATGGAACAAAGCCCAGTATGGTTATTCGACGCCCTACACCGGCGGTGGCGCTATGGCCAATGTCTACGACTCTTCCCCTGTAATGGACTACAGCATATTTTACCTCAACTTCTGTTATGGCAACCCCGGTTACTCCTGCTACGGCGCCGGGATGTATAACGTGTACTCCTCACCAACATTATACAACTACGCCTACTTCGGTCGCAATTACGGTGCTTTTGCATTAGGTGGCGGAATGGCTAACTATAAATCCGATCCCGACATAAGCTACGTCGTCTTTTATAGCAACGGTATGTATAGTGGATACAGTTATTACCCGGTTTTGGGAGGCGGAATGTTCAATGACTACTCCTCACCGGTAATAAGCGATACCGTATTCGTCGACAATGTGGCCATAATGGGCGGCGGGATGTTGAACGCATATTACGCCGCGCCCGACATAACCGACACCTATTTCTTCAGTAACTACGGCTATGACAGTGGCGGCGGTATGGCCAACTACTTATATGCGTCTCCCACAATAAGCTACAGCACTTTCTCCGGCAACCAGACCTATTATTATTATGGCTATAAGCCGGCCAAATCTAAAACCTACGGGCCCGGTTACGGCTATGGCGGAGCGATAGACAATGCTATGGGCTCCTACGCCACAATAAGTTTCTCATCCTTCGAGAACGGACGAGCCGGCATGGGCGGCGCCATATCCAACCGTATGGGCGCAGGCATGACCATCAGTAATAGTATCCTGTATTACAACAATGCCGAATTCGGCGGCGGGATGTTAAACGTCTCCGCGTCATCCGTTTCCGGCGTTTCCATAAGCAACTCCGTTATAAGAGGCAATACGGCCCACTACACGGGCGGTGGAATGTATAACGACTATTCCTCACCCGATATAATCAACTGCACATTCTACGGCAACTATGCAAGAATGGACGGCGGCGCCATGTATAACAGGAATTACTCTTCCCCTCAAATCAAAAACACCATCATGTGGAATGATTTTACAGGCTATCTTTCTTACTACTATTGTCCCGGTCTTATGTGCGATCTCTATCAACCGGAGATTTATAGCGACTTCGGATCAAGCGCGAATGTAAGCTACAGCGATATTGGATTGGAATACTGTAACTATCACTATCAATACTATTATCCTTATCCTCCTTATCCTCCTTACGGTTATAACGTATGCGGTATCTATACCACAGCCTACCCCGGCGCGGGCGTTATTTACCACGACCCGCTGTTTAATGGAGCGCCCAGCGACCTGAGTCTCCAGGGCGGCAGCTGGTGCATAGACACCGGCGACCCGAACCCGGTCTACAACGACTACAACGGCACGCGAAACGACATGGGCGCTTACGGCGGCCCGAATCCTCCGTACTATTTCTACGGTGGTTACCTCATCGAATAGCGACGGGAAGGCAACATAATACCAACCGGCAGGGGGCGACTAAAAATTGCCCCCTGCTTTTTTTGTCCGCACAATTATTCAGGTTGAGCTTCTTGCAAAAATAATGGTTTGCTTAACACCGGTATATCTAAAGTTGCGACAGACAAGGGATTTAAAT
>CAZDAF010000180.1:2217-7584 GCA_964503115.1 uncultured bacterium | reverse complement strand
TCGCATTTCTCTTTCTGGAAAAGTTTCTTCGAGAAGGCGGGAAAGGAAATCTTATTTTTATGGGCCTGTTTTATGTTATCGGTTTTCTTTGCGGCTTTTATTTCGCCTATATGCTCACTATTGCAATTGGGATATATCTTATCGTGACTCTGGCGATGGACAGGAGACTCCTTACTTGGAAGAAGTTGGGATTGATACTGTTGGTATTTTTCGTTTCGGTTCTGATTTTGTCGCCTACGATTTATCCCTACCTTTTGTTGCAAAAAGCCGGGATCGTACTTGATTCTACCGTTGAGGGTCTAACCGGCGCGGGACAAGCCATCAGCGGGAACTTCAGGGATTGGGTGAAATTTTTTATCGGCTACCGTTTATTATCATTGGCCGGTGTTATATATCTATTATGTCGACCGGGTACCGGAGGTCGAAGGGGAATAGTTATCTTCCTGGTCATTGCGGTGATTTTTCACCTGTTTTCTCTGGGGCCGTATCTGAAAGTTGGGGATAAAGTTACCTCGATACCATTACCCTACCACCTGTTTCGTATAATACCCGGTTTTGAGTCTGTGCGTTATATATGGCGATACCAACTTATGGCAAATGTGGGGGAAGCTTTCATACTAACAGTTACGCTTAGCGCCCTTTTGAGTAAAAAAGGAAAGGTAAATCTAGCATGGCATAACGTTGCACGTATGGCAATCTTCGTGGTTGTTGCAGTTCTCTTTTTGTGGAGTGGTTTGAAGCCGAAAAATGTTCACTTTCACTCCCAATCCATTGTTCCCATTTCCGATGTGCCCATTATTTATAAAAATCTCGGTTCGACAGTAGAACCCGGTCCGATCATAGAGTTTCCACTCATGCCTACCTTGGGGCGTGGTAGATATATATATCAGTACTTCAGCCTTCACCATCACCGCCGAATGTTCAATGGGCATTCAGGATATGGGCCATTCGGCAATATACTAATGTTGAGTAAGGCTCTACCGGCCCAAGAGTGGGTGACGTTCTTACGCACAATAGGTATAAAGTTCATCGTCTCGCATCCGCCCGATATTATGGTTCGTATTATTGAAAAATCGTGGGAAGGCGCTGAGTATAACCTGACGCCATTGAAGGTTCCAGGTATCGATATGCCTGATTCGGTGCTGTGGATGGACCCGGTAGAAAAAACAATATATGAAAATGGGCTTGATACAGGACATATCAACATGCTGGTTGAACCGTTGGGAGTGGGGAAGCTCGAAAGGGCTTTGCCTGCGGATGTGGGGAAGGACAGATTTATCATCGATCTTGGAAACGATACCTCTGCTCTGTCGAAACCGAAGGAGATACCGGATTTGCCTGCATACGTGATAAGGAAAGATAATGTGATAACGGTTGCTTGTCGAGACCTCGAGAAAATGATGACTGATCTTGGACCAGCGGCGCATTTCATACTTCTTCGTCATGGCGTTGATCGAGTTGTGGTACGCGGATACCGTTACCTGTTCAAGGAAAAGATAGGAAATCCCTTTTACGGTTTCAGCAAAATGGAGGGGCGTAAGTTGGGGCTTACGATGATTGCAGAGGCTGATGAAAGTGTAATCTGGCGCATAGAACCCCGGCCGGATATTCAATTTGTAGAAAAGCCGAGTGTGAAGTGGCATCATTTGAAGGCAACTCCCGATACCGTTGTGATCGGAGTAATTCTTACAGTCGCACCGGGAACAGTGTGGACCCTCCCAAACCCATTCGGCACTATCAGAGGCAAAGTAAAGTTCAGAAGGGTAGGGGGGGATGCAGTTTTGGAACGCGGGGTCTTTTTCAGGTTACCGCTGGTGGTGACCGAGCATAGCCCTGGAATGGTTCACGCAAAAATCAGAGTTTCATTACGGCCGAAAATGTACAGTGTATCGGTAAGCATTCCCGATCTTTCCCTGGAAGAAAAGAAGTATACGAAAGTTGCTGAACAGTTGAACCCAAAATAGTAACTTAATCGAAACCGGTTTTTATCGGTGGAACCTTGGGAAAAGGCACAAAGTAGAAGTAATAGAAAAATTCGTGCTTTTGTGGTAAAGAAAAACAGGTTTTGCTGAACAATTATTTTATCATTTTCAGGAGACCATCTCCTGAGCTTTTCTTTTTGCCGGCGTCCGTTTCTATTTCTTGAATGGCCTGTTTAAGCGCGTCGAGCATAAACGAACGCTGCTCGGGCGTGATTGCGCGGCGGTCGTAAACAAAACCCTCGAAAATGAATCCGTTTGAGGTGGGCGTAAACAACGCCGTATCGGATTGACTCGCCTTTTTTAATACGTCGGCAAACTTTTCCGGGTTAAATCGCACGTCTTGTATCTTCCATCGCCCCCGTTCCCTCGTGACGACAACCAGGTCACGAAGCATCGGCCCGTCAAGCGGAGGGGTTTTCACGAAGTCGGTTATTTCCGCAATCATCCCTTCTCCCCGGCGATAAAGCCCTGCCGAAACGGTTCTGGTGTCGTCGCCTATCCACGGTATCCATAGCGAGGTTTCGTAGTGAAATGAGTATTCCTCATTGAATAACGGTCCGTACTTGAGCCTGAGATAGGTTCTCAATACGGCCATTTTAGCCTTGAATTCCTTGTTGTTTATGCGTTTTTTTGCGTTTTTGCCGAGCAGGTCGTAGGCTTCCTGATAATTCCGCTCGGCGACGCGCTCGATCAGTTTACGAGCCGATATTTTTATTTTTTGGTTTTCTCCGGCGATAGCGGCCACCAGTGAGACCATTGTGAGCAGCAGTAAAAACACCGTCAGAACCTGCCGAATCGGAAGATGAGTTTCCGTACCTTTTTTAGGTTTGCTCATTTTAAGATCGCCTCCGGTATTTTGTTATAAAATTAAGGGATGAGCTTCTTGCAAAAATAATGGTTTGCTTAACACCGGTATATCTAAAGTTACGACAGACAAGGGATTTAAATCCCTGCCTGCCGCAGGCAAGCCTTGTCTCAGGTGAAGCATGTTCGGTTGCCTTGTTTTTACAAGAAGCTCGGATGATTATCATTTTTCCGCTGTAACCCGGAGCACCTCTTCGAAGGTGGTGATGCCCGCACCGAGTTTCCTGATGGCGCCTTCTCTGAGAACGCTCATACCGTCCTCGACCGCTGCTTTTTTGATGCCTGCGCTGTCGGCGCCTTCGAGTATGAGGCGCTTTATTTTATCGGAAATTTCGAGCACCTCGAAGATACCGCTTCGACCGAAGTAGCCCGTTTGCCGACAGTCTATACATCCTTCGCCGTAGCTGACGGCATATTTGGCTCCGGATCGGGGAACGATGCCGAGCGATTGAAGTTGTTGTTCCGATAAAGTCGTCTGTTTCTTGCAATTCGGACATATCACCCGCATGAGCCTTTGCGCCATAACGCCGATGACCGTGCTGGCGATAAGGAAGCTTTCCACCCCGAGTTCCTGCAGGCGTGTAACGGCTGTCGCGGCGTCGTTTGTGTGCAGGGTGCTGAAAACGAGATGGCCGGTAAGGGCCGCCTGCACCGCGTTGTCGGCGGTTTCCTTGTCCCTTATTTCGCCGACCATTATGATGTCAGGGTCCTGGCGAAGTATGGTGCGTAGTGAATCCGCGAATCCCAGCCCGATTTTGGGCTGAATGCCCACCTGGTTGAAGTCCTCGTAAACCATCTCGATAGGGTCTTCAATGGTGATGATGTTGACTTCAGGCTTGGCCAGCACCTTCAGCGCCGAGTACAGGGTCGTGGTTTTACCGCTGCCGGTGGGGCCTGTGACGAGGATGATTCCGTGCGGGTGAGAAATGAACTTGCGGAAAAGTTCATATTCCTTCGGGTGAAAGCCCAGTTCCTCGAGGTCCTGCATCAGAACGTCCGGGTCGAAAATGCGGATAACCACCTTCTCTCCGAATGCGACCGGCAGGGTGCTGACGCGCAACTCGATTTCTCGACCCTTGTGTTCCGTTTTTATACGGCCGTCCTGTGGGCGGCGCTTTTCGGCTATATCCATGCGACTGAGCATCTTTATTCGACTTGTAACCGCGCTGTGCACGATCTTCGGTACGCGGTGTACGGGATGCAAAACGCCGTCGATTCTGAGGCGCACCGAACTGTGGTCGCGTTTAGGCTCGATATGTATATCGCTGGCCCTCTGGTCATAAGCGTACCGGAGAAGATACTCGACGGCGTTGACTATCGGCTTGTCGGAAGGATCGAAGGTACCTTCCGCCTTCATCTGAACGTATTGTTCGAGGTTTTGAATATCGAAAGAAGGTCTCAGTTCAGCCTCGGCGGCGGTGACACTGGTTCGGAATCCATAGAATTCGGTGATTATCTTACGGATGTCCGTTCTTGAGCTGAGCACCGTTTTGACCTCGAGGCCGGTGGCATGTTTTATCATGTCCAGCCCTTCGAGATCGGTGGGGTTGTCCAGCGCTACAATGAGCGAATCGTCTTCCCTGCCGACGGGAACCATCACGTGCTTCTGCGCGAAGGGGCGAGTAATGCTTTTGGTGACCAGGTCCATGTCGAGTTTGAGCGGATCTATTTTCAAATAGGGATAGCCAGTAACTGCGGATATTTCCTGCATAATGCGATCTTCGTCGAGCATACGGTTTTCCGGGGTATGGAAGTCGAAGCTGTCGATAATTTCCGCAGGGCTGGGCTCGACGCTTATCTGCTTGACGTTTTTGCCGACGGCATCGCGGCGGGCCTTGATTATTCGGGCGCGTTGTTGGCCATGCTTTACCTCGACCTCGCGGGACTGTTCGCCGGTCATGCAACACCGCTCGACCAGGAGCGCCAACAAATCCCCGATCGTTTGGGGGAACGGCCTGTGCTCTCTGTTCAACTGCCGGTCACTCATTATTCCTCACCGTAAATTGTTCGTAATGCATCGCCGCCGCACTTGCGGCAAACGCGGTGGTATTTACTCACCTCGCCCGTCCAGTCGCATTCGAGGCAGCGCACTTGCTCGTAGATATCGGGGCGGTTCTTACGTTTAAGTTTGCCCCAGATGAAATTTACCACCAGGACCAAAATGACCGCGCCCACCAGGTGAGCTACCGTTATCCCGTGGTATAGCTCTCGATGCAACATATCCAGAGGTTCGTGCACCCATTATACCCCTGAATTCAGGGTATCCGAGGGGAAAGGCTTTGGCAAGTCCGAAAAGCTCAACCGGTGGGAACGTAAGTATCTATCTCCCGCTTGAGGCCTCGGGTCATCAACTCGAAGACGACGTCTTTTGGGCTTTTGTTTTCGTAAATTATATGATATACCGCATCCACGATGGGCATTTCGATTTCCTCTCGCGCGGCCAGGTCATGAGCGCTTCGAGTAGTTTTAACGCCTTCGGCCACCATTCTCATTTCAGCCAGTATCTCGTCGATTTTCATTC